>CAZICK010000112.1:0-11151 GCA_964537505.1 uncultured Pirellulales bacterium | reverse complement strand
CGACTTGCATGTCTTAGCCACGCCGCCAGCGTTCGTTCTGAGCCAGGATCAAACTCTTCGATTTTTATCGTTTGCCACAAATCTACAAAACATAAACCCTCCTGGCCAGCCCAAATCCTTTCGGAACGGGCGGCAAGGGAAACGTTCGCAAATCTGTGTTGGCATTCGATTTGGCTCACATTCACGTCTGTGTACGAGAATGCGAATGTCCGTCTTACCGGACAAAACACACCAAACAAACCTCTTGAAAAAAGAGATTTGTGGTTCACGGCCAAATCGGCAGTTTCACAGCACGCCGATTCAACCCACATTCTCGTTACTCTGGCAACTGTTCACTTGTCAAAGAGCTTTACCACGGCCTCGCCGCCTGCAACGCGCCGTAACTGCTTATCTCAAAAAAACTTATAAACAGCACATCGCGGCTCGAAACCGCCAAAAAACCATCAGGTAAACAGGCACATACACCACAACTACCTGACGAACATCCAATTGTACCATAGTTATTTCGGCTGTCAACCATCTAAATAAAATAAAATATAAAAAATTTTCTACAACGCACCAAAAGTAACCAACATGCCCATCCACGCACACAAACCAACAATTTAGACCACAAATTTCGGTTTAGTACTACATCGCGATTTTATGCAATTAACTGCGTTTTTGATACTGATAATGTGGTTTAAAATGTCAAATATCAGCTAAGTCTCGCTGTAGTATTAGGTCTTGGGCTGTTTTTGTTTATGGACCATTGCCGCCGATACGAAATATATTATCGCGAATATGGTTAGCAGTAAAGTGCTATAGCGGTGCAAATGGTAGAGAAAAACCTGACCATCTGTTCCGAAAATAGGAAACATACTCAAAACAATCGACATTGTGACAGGTAGAAGAAACATAGCGATCAACCAAAAACATGTTTTTTGAACTATTTCAGATATGGTAATCCGTCGGTCATTTCCGAAACTGAAGCGACAGCTATGAGACCAAAACAGGGTTAAAACCGCCATACAGACGGCAAAAACCGGCGCCGCGGTACAATGAAGCATCAACAAATAACCGCTCAACGGTTGTCGGGCAATGAGGAAAGCGTAAAAACCAGTAATCGCCAGAAACGAGCCGGTTAATATGACACCAGCCAAAATGAGCACTTGAAAAATCGCCAGGAGACGTGTCGGTTTGCGTGGCTCGCTGCTGTCAACGGCAGCCGTTTGAATTTTATAGCCGGCGGCCAGTTTGAGGATACAGAAAAGGCCTCTGAGGCCATATAGCAATAGGACGGCAGCCACAAGCAAACAGGAAGCTATAGACACAACTTTCAGCATAGGGCGAAATATAAACGAAAGGTTAAATGATAGTACGTAAAAAGGATCGTGACCCTGAAAATCCACCATTTGTTTTTCAGGTGTTTGCGGGCTGACGCCGTCGCAACCAGCAATAACTTGACCATAAAAGAAAGGTGAAGACGTTGTATGGCAATCGTCACAGCCGTGGGTGCCCAATGCCTGAATTGCCGGTCTTACGTTGTGCGCCATCGGCCAGGTATAAGGCCCGGCGGCCTTGTGCTCCTCGTCCCATGTTAGTTTTCCATCAGCTCCCAGGCGGTACAATTTTCCTCCGGTGATATAAACCGTCTGTCCCTGATCCTTATCTCCAGCCAAAATTTTCAGGGCCTTGGCGATCTGCTCTTTAGTCAAAGCCGACCAGCCATCCTGTTTCTTTTCGCCCGTTGCTAGTACTTCACCTGCCTTATCCCTTATCTCGTCAACCGCCATGGGTGACACTTCATCGCCGGTCATTCGGCCCCAATAGGCAGGCCATATCAACTTGCTTGTTCCGATCTTGCCGTCTGCTTGTGCGGAAAAAACGGTTGACTGAATGATCGGTAAAGCCTGGTCTGACTTATCGGCTCCGAATGTTCCGAGAGCGTGGGCTTGGGAGGTTTTGACAAAATAGGGTTTTTGCGTGGGCCAGGAACCCGAATGACATGCAGTGCAGGTAAGCTGCTCAAAATGATTTTGCGGGATGCCTTTGTGTAGCGGCCGGGGTGCGCCGAGCCGTCCGGCTATGGGCGGTGCGTTCTTGTCGGCTGATTTGTCTCCCAGATGACAACCTCGGCAGGTAAGGGAAACCAGCGATGGTGATTTGCCCTTTTCCTTCGATTCACCTTCATAACCGCGACTTATTATATGGTCCAGCCCATGTCGATGACAATCGACACACGTCAGGCCCGCGGTTATATGCACATCCTGGTCCGTTTCCCATGTTTCGTGACCGACAGTTTTAGTGGAATGGCAGAAATAGCAGCGCTGAGCCGGAACTTTTTTTGCAATATCGAAAAATACTCTATCTTTTGCATCAAAACGGCTTTTGTTGTACGAAATTGACGGCGGAATCCCCTGTGAATCGTCACGTACCCTCGGCATCAGGGGATTATATGTATTGGACATGCCACGGGCGGAGCCGCGTACCGTGGCAAAATCGCAGGAGGCAGCGGCGGCCCAACGGAAGTTCTGGCGGCCTATCTGGTTGGCATACTCGGTTTGATCGTGGGTTGGTGCAGCGTCATGACAGCTCAGGCAATTGACCTCCAGCTTGCCAGAGACAATTCCTCGCATTATTTCATCAGGGTCCTCGCTTTCGATTTCGCCGGCGCCGCCGCCGGGAGTATGCCTGCCGAACATCAGGGTAAACTGCCAGGGGGTCATCCCGATCTGATCAGGGCTGAATGTCCCGGGCCAGTTTCGATAGGAAAGGGGAATCTGGACGCCGATTTCACGATCAACAAAAATCCACGGCTCGCCCGGGCGCCCGGGATCTGCATTTGTGTCAAGGGCGTTAAAATGCCAGCCGGAACTTATTTTTTCATAATCATGACATTCCCGGCAGGTGTAGCGCGGAGAAAAAGGCAGCACGAGATCGTCGTCTGTCCTTATAGGTTTGGCAGATTTTTCCCTATCGACTTTTTCATACAGGTTGATGGTATGAACCGGGACCGAACGATTGCCGTCGCTGAGGTCTCCGAGTTTTGGCTTTTTCTCATTTGCATTTGTCTGCAGAGTGGTAACACAAATAATCGCAACAACAGCGGCAAATAATCTCGTTTTATCTAAGTATATCATTAACCTGTATATCTCCGTCACCAATAACTAAACTGTGTAGCAAATCGTATTGTTAAGCCACGTGTTTCTTACACCTTAAATTCTTCCGGTTTGAAATCGAGCCGGCGGCCTGCTTCCACCGCTTCGTTGACCTTCAGCACCATTACCGCCGTTTCGTAACCGATCTCGGCCGGGCAGTTCAGTTTGGCCTTGCCACAAACCGCGTCGAAAAAGTTCTCCAGGTGCGGCTGATGGTACGCCTTGTCCATGCGTATCGGCAACTCATACATCTCTGCTGGAACGCTTTCACGTACGTCCAACACGGCACCTTTAGCGGGATTCGGCTTGCATCCGCAGTCTTCCATGCATTCGGCCAAACCCTGCTCATATTCTTTTTTGTGTCCATCTATACAATCCAGATGCCCTTTAAGCTGGCACTCTCGCCATAAGTAACCATTTTTGATCCACTTGCCCCACGGATCTTCTTTTTTCTCAGACTCATCGGTGCTGTTCGATTCGCTACCCTGTTCGCGGTAACAACTACCCCGCCCGGAGGCTTCCGAGATTACCAACGTCCCTTCATCGCCCATGAACGATTCGAAATAACCGCCGCTGCTGTTGGTCGTCAGAGTTTGGTAAAAGGCACGTACTGTCCCTTGTTCTGTCTCGAACTCATAAATCGCCATCACATTGTCATACCACTGGTGATCCTTCCAGTAGTCGATGCCTCCGCTGGCCGTTACCGATTTTGGGAACGCATCAAGGAACCAACTGTAGATATCTATCTGGTGCGAACCCAGATCGATGACCGGGCCGCCGCCAAGTCCTTTGTACCACCGCCAGTTCCTGAACTGCTCCATCGAATTAAAGCCATATTTTTCAAGCGTCGCCTGGTCAATACCTTCGCCATCCGGCCAGCCAAAATCTTCGCACGCCGCTTTTCTACGGTTCCACTGTCCATTGATGGTGGTAATGTGCCCAAGGATTTTCGCGTCTTTGATCAGTTTTTCATAACAGTATATATAACGCGGGTTGCTGCGCCGCTGGTGGCCTATTTGAAGCAGCTTGCCGGTACGCCTGGCAGCTTCCACCATACGCTTGGCGCCGGCGAGCGTATTGGACATCTCTTTTTCGCAATAAACGTGCAGACCGGCTTCAAGACAAGCAACGGTATGCTCAGCGTGCCAAAAATCCGGCGTGGCGACAATGACAGCATCGAGATCTTTTTCCTTATCGAGCATCTCCCGGTAGTCCACATAAGCGGTGCCCTCGTGGCCGCGTTTCTTATATGCATTCAACTTGCGGGAGACATATTCCCGGTTGTAATCCCAAATATCGCAAACCGCCTTGAAGCGAACGTTTGGTATGTTATTCCTGTTTATACAAGCGTCTAACAAGGTTTGCCCCTGAGCGCCGGCACCGATCAGGGCGACATTTACGACATCGTCCGTTTTGCCATTACTTGTCTGGGCTCCAACCATTGGCGAAAGCACCAGTCCCGCACCCGCCACCGCGGTGGAATGCAGAAAAGTACGTCTGTTTACACCCTTCGCCGATTCTTTATTGTTTTCGCTGTTATTAACCATAATCTCATCCAGTTCCTTAAGTAGAGTAGAAAAATTTACGTAATCCAGCAGCTACGCGTCATAACATCGTAGAGACACACGGTCAAGCGGGCATTTAGGCTTACTTATGCTCAAAGAAACTACCGGCACGCCCGGGGCATGAGGTTCCCTACTCGTCCACGGCTGCCCGCAAACCCTCGATTTTGCCGCCGTCCAGCGCGCGGATGCGGGCACAAGCACCCCATTCACCGCTACCATTGGTAATCTTGAGCATAAGAGTATTCCAGCCTTTTTTCAAGGTCACCTCGACCTTATCCGCCCCCAGTGTGACTCCTCGGTTAGCGTTATTGGAATGGACCAATTGGCCGTTCAGCCAGGCCTTAACACCGTCATCACTACCCAGTTCCAGTCGAACATTTTGGTTTTTGTCGGACCACACTTTGTTACGCAGATAGGCTGCACAATTATCTTTTCTGAACAGTTTGCTCAGATCAAGAAGCCACGCTTGGTTTTTATTGGTCAAGACGGGCATGATCTCCCAGACCACATCCTTGGCGTCAGATTCCTCCGGGGCAAAAACCATATCGAAAAGTTCTCTCGGGCTGACTTTACCATACGGGCCGGAAACCTCCCAGGCGATCAGGTTGTCGTCCGACCGCAATTGTTCGATACAGCTTAGCGTTTCCATAGCCTGCTTACGCAGCGCCTCATTTTGCGAAATCTTAAGCACCTTTTCTAACGCGTCCTTGCTTTCTTCGGGATAGCTGCCGCAAACAGCCTGAGCGATTCCAGCCACGGCAAGGGCTGCCTCATCCTGCAATTCCTTGTCATCCAGATACGCTACCGCCATCTCCATCGCTGCCAGTCTTTTCACCTTCGCCAGGCCTGAAAATACCGTCTTCTTTTCGCTTACATCCGAGGATATCTTCATGGCCATATCATACATATTCAGCATTTCCTTGGTTGGGCGGCTGCCAAGTCCGATCATGCGGACGTAACCGCGAAGAGCAAGAACCCGATGTGTCTTATTGTCGGACGTCTTCGCTATGGCCAGCATATCGGCTATCGGCTTGGAATTGGGCCATTCGGACAAGGCGCGAACAGCGGCATCACGCACCTTGTCGCCTTTTTCCCTTAGAGCATTGCGAAGCGATGGAAGGGCACTGTCATCAGCTATTTTACCAAGCACGTTCAGTAAAGAAGCCCGTGAGGCGTCATCTTCAACAGAGGGCAGCACAGCCAATATCGCCTCGTTCCGTTGGGACTGCTCAGAAATCCGATCGACAACAACAATTATAGTTCTCTCGGCCTCTGTTCGGTCACTATCGTTTTGAGCCTGTACCAAAAGGTTAACTAATGCCGGCAAGTCTTCGGCCTTGGCAACGGTTTTCAAAGCCCTGAACGATTCCATCCGAACGTTACTATCCGTATCTTGCGCGGTTTTCAACAAAGTAGCCATACCCGAATACATGTTACGCTGGCTGATACTGCGAACCAATTCAGCTTTAGCTTTCGAATCGGCCTGTGCAATAGCTGATATGATCGTTTCGTCGATCTCCGAGCCTGGCATATCATAAAGACTGGCACGGGCGGCTTTTTGTTCGTCGCCGGTTGACTTTACCGCTGCCTGCGTCAGCAAACCAACGTTCGAACTGTCCGGCAGTTTCGCCAATGCTGTCAAAGCAGCCACACGAACAGCCTCATCGGTACTTTTAGTCGCCCAAACAACCGCAGGCAGCGCGACCAGGTTGCCGGCCTCGGCCAGCGCCGCCAGCAACTGAACCTGAACCGCAACCGAAAGGTTCGGCAGTTCCGCGGCAACGTTTTCTAACAATTGTGTTTTTTCTCCAGGCACTTCACGCAAAAGTTTAACCGCTGCCGTCTGCATTGCCTGATTATCTTGCTTGAGGGTACGCACGATAATTCCGCCGGCTCTGTTTTCTTGTGTGGCTACCATACCTCTCAGTGCCGCGATACGTATGTTCTCCGCAGCGTCCGATCCATAAATTTCACGATATATCTTCAATGCCTCTTCCTGGTTGCCGTTCTTTACCATCTCATCGGCGCACTGCAGATAAGCGTTCAAAACCAGCAGTTGTAACTGACCGGTAGTTTTGCTTTTGGCCTGGGCCAGCGCCGCGGCGGCCTGCGGACCCGCGATCCGACCCAAAGCACTGACCACGGCAGCGGCCGTCGTCGTCTCGGAACTGTCGATCATATCTTTCAGGACAGCAACCGATTTGCGATCGCCGCGCATACCCAACGCATTAATTATTCCTATTCTTTCCTTGCCGGTCGATTTCGGCAGGGTTGCCCGCAGTGACTCATCGACAGCGGAATCCGGAATGCGTTCCAGGGCGTAACACGCCATATCGGATGTTGCAGGCTCGGTCAGCATCCCGACCAAAACAGGAACAGACCGACCGGTGCCAATGATACTCAATTCCCGACAGATAAACCCCTTGCCGGCCGGGGTGGTATCCGATTGAAGGAGCGAGACAAACTCGTTTTCAATTTTGCTCAGCAGTTCAGGTGAACCCTGCCCGTTACGTATAATGTCGGATAGCTCGCTAAGCGGTTTGCGGCTCTGACCGTAGTCATAAGCGGCAACCTTTGACAGCAATTCAGGAAGGTCCGACATGACCGATGCGGTAGTATCACAGGGCAAATCGCCCAGCACAAACTGGATACCATCCAGGACGTGCTGCAGAACCGGCGAGGTCCAGGTGATCTGATGATTATGACCCAGCGAACAGTAGAACAACCGGCCTTTACCGTAGCTCTTGACCCAACTGATACCTGTATCGGCATCATCAGGTGTGACGCCTGAGACATTTGCGGTAACATTATCCGACATGTCCAGGCTCATCAGAACCCGCTGCTTGCTGCGTGAGTAGAGGGGAGGGGCGGTACGGTAAATCTCGTCATTAATCTTGAAACCTTTACCATCAAAAGCCGCCATAAGCGTGTGTTTTGGATCGTCGATCTTAATCGCCCAGGTCCCATCGGCGGTCCACGGATGACCAGAAAACTGTCCGCCGAACATCTCAGCGGCCTCCGGCCAATCGTAGAAATTGTCCGTGGCGGCATGAATGCCCGCGATACCTTTTCCTCCTTTGATGAAAGCCATCAGGCTCTCACGCATTTCGGCGTCAAACTTCAACCCGGTGGTATTATTCAGACAGACGGCATCGAACTTGTTAAGGCTTTCCGGCTTGAACACAGACATATCATTACTGATCGTGACTTCATACGCCCCGGTTTTGCGACCCATGATCGTCAATGCCTCATCCCAATAGGGAATCGAACTGTGCCGGAAACCATTACACAAATCGAAAACCAGCAGTTTACGCGGACCAGCGGGCACAGCGGTTGCTTTTGCCGGCGACGCATCAGCTATTTTCTTTAACTCGTCCTGTGAAACCGCTGAAGCCGCATGGGAATGGTTCGGGATCAAAAAAAGACACCATGTGACAATCAGTATGATATGGATGATTTTTGATTTTCGTTTCATTGTTTTTCTCTTTCTTGGTTTTACTGGTATATTGTTCTGTTATAAACATGGTTATAAGTGCCATGGGCTGCGCATGGGTCGGGAGAGCATCCGGTTAGCTCCGGGGTCATTAATAAACTGTTCTTTTTCGGGATCCCATTTGAGCTTGCGACCGGTAAGCATGGCGATTTCGCCCAACAACGCGACACTAATGGACCGATGGGCTATTTCCGCCGGGGCCACCGTCTCCTGGCGGGTCTTGATACAGTCGAGAAAGTTTTGCTTATGGTCGCGGCTCTTATAGAGTCTGATCTCGTTGGGACCGATGATCTCATGTATAACGCTTTCCGGTTCGGCTTTGATACCACTCCGATCGACATTAATCCATCCTTTTTCGCCGTACCACGTAGCGCCTCCTCCTTTTGGCTGTTGAGAGTCGTTAGCGACGATCATTTCCAGACCGTCGGCATATTTACAGGTGAACTTGTATGCGTAGGGGGCGTTGAAGATACCCTCTTGCGGATATTGGCCTACACCTTCTATTTCGACCGGTCCGCTGCGCTCGAGTCCCAAACCCCATTTGGCAATGTCGATGTGATGACCCGCCCAATCGGTGAGCTGACCGCCGGAATAGTCCATAATCCATCGCCAGTCCCAGTGGCAGACTCCTCGATACGGTACTTTGGGCGCCGGACCAAGCCAAAAATCCCAGTCCAAACCATCAGGAATGGGCATGACGCCTTTCGTCTCACTGGACGCATGGCCATCCGGCAGTCCGACCTCAACTCGACGCACTTTGCCGATTCTGCCATTGCGGACCAGCTCACAGGAATGATGGAATATATCATCAGAACGCTGCTGACTACCGGTCTGCCAGACACAATTATAACGTTTTACCGCTTCCACAATGGCTCGGCTCTCATGGATGGTTCGAGCCAACGGCTTTTGACCGAAAATGTCGAGTCCCGCCCGGGCGGCAGCGACGGCTATGATCCCGTGCCACTGATCTGGAAGGGCCAATTGGACCGCGTCCAGATCGCCCCGGCCGAGAAGCTCGCGGAAATCCAGATAAGTTTTACAATCTCCATTACCATATTTTTTATCCACTATTGCCTTGGCCTGTTCACGATGTCCTCTGTAAACGTCGCAAACAGCCACCGTCTGGACTTCATTATTGTGCACAAATTCCTGCAGATCGCCTTGGCCCATTGAGCCGACGCCGATGGCGCCCATAACAATGCGATTACTGGGAGATATAACCCCGGACTTACCAAAAACCGACGAAGGAACAAGATATGGCAAACCCACCAGACCAACAGCCGTGCCGACTGTTTTCCTGACAAACTGACGTCGATTAATATTTTTACTTTTCATGGCCGCAACCTTCTCCTATATAAAGACTTACAATTAAACTGCTTTTCTGCTTGATCGAGCATACATTATAGATCACAATCAGTTAAGGAGGATACCACCTTTTCTAATGACCATCAACTTCTTTTTGTTGCATCGAAAACAATATTTTGGAGTCAAAAAAACTGGACATTATGGCTGGCATGGTTATTATTGCAGATCGAAAGGCGTACGTGCGGCGAAAACATGGACACGCTGCTTTTTTTATCGTTATCACCGACAAATGAGATTGAGAGTCTTGGAGGACAACAATGACGTGCAGAAATTCCCTTTTGATCGTAATTGTGCTTCTGTTTGGTGCAACCGGTTGCAGGACGAAACCGCAACAAATTTATGACCGACAGCTACTGCCTGGCCAGACAGCACTGCGGAAAATAACGAACCCGGCCGAGATCCCCGACTTTACCACGGCCTGCAGCAACCTGACTGATCTGAAAAAAGCTATAACCAACAGCCTGGATTATTTGAGTAAGCCCTCGAGTAACGGGTTCTTCCCCTGCGGCGAGATTACACACGCCCGGGCGGTAGCCAGTCTGCGGGCGTTTAACGAATTGTTAGATTCAGGTCTGGCCGGCTCTCGGCTCAACGCCGCCATTCGCAGCAAATTCGATGTCTATATCTCGGTGGGATGCGACGACGAGGGAACCGTATTGTTCACCGGATACTACACTCCGATCTTCGATGGTTCGCCGGTACGGACGGAGCGCTTTCAATATCCGTTATACAGACAGCCTGACGATCTCGTAAAGGGACTTAACGGAGCAATACTCGGACAACGCGGACCAGACGGACAGATCAGGCAATATCCTTCCAGGGCTGAAATTGAAAGCTCAGGTATGCTCAAAGGTAATGAACTTATTTGGCTAGGCAATCCGTTTGAAGTATATATCGCCCATGTGCAAGGCTCAGCCAAAATCAAAACACCCGACGGCCAACTGATTACCGTAGGATATGCCGCCAATAACGGACATGAGTATTGCCGTATCGACAAAGAACTAATCAAGGACGGCAAAATAACTCGAAATCAGATGAGCCTGGCGGCAATGATCGATTTCTTTAAGACTCATCTGGACGAGGTAAACAAGTACACCTGGCAAAACCCAAGGTACGTCTTCTTCAGGATAGAACAGGGCCAGCCTCGCGGCAGCCTGAACGTGCCGGTAATCCCGATGAGAACCATTGCCACCGACAAGTCGATTTTCCCACGAGCGTGCCTGGCGTACATCTTGACTCCTCTGCACCAGACCACGGACTCTCAGATCGCTAAACGCTCACATCGTGTCTTTGTTTTGGACCAGGATACGGGGGGGGCAATTCGCGCTGCCGGCAGATGTGATATCTATATGGGCCAGGGACCCGCCGCCGGCAGACTGGCCGGACAAACCTATCAGGAAGGTCGGTTATATTACCTGTTTCTCAAACCCTGACTTCGCTAAGCGATACCAATTACGGAGTTATATAACCGCTAACGTGTAAAATTGCCAATTTTGGCTTCAAAGGCCCTGTTCTAACCCAAGTTACGCGGCTAAAAATATTTGGTTCCTCATAAGAATCTGTACAGAACACGAGGCTAAGAACTGCTGTA
>CAZICK010000111.1:0-11367 GCA_964537505.1 uncultured Pirellulales bacterium | reverse complement strand
TAACATTTCACCTTTATCAATTTCCTGCAATACCCGGCCCATATTGTTATGATATGCCTGGACTAATTTTACATACCGTTGTATCGGCAGGCCGTCTAATCCCTCGGCCTCGGCTATTTCCTTGGCGCGCTCGGCCATTGCCTGGCAAAGTCCCTGATTAGTAAAGTTGAATACTTTGCAGCGCCGTGCAAACGGACCGCTAAAATTCCCAAACAAATCTTCTTGTAGCGGTTCGGTAGTTGTGAAAATGACCAGCCGGTTCGCTGGTAATCGCTCCAACAGCGTCAACCATGCCTGGACAGCCTTGGCCGTCATTGCATGCGCCTCATTGACGATAACAACCTTCCAGTTCCCGAACATGGTGGACAAGCCGAAATTGACCTCCAGGTCACGGACGGCCTGAACCGAGCACTTATCGCCGTCAAGTTCGGTGATGTTGAAGTCATCGCCCGCTACCTGCCGAGCGATAATCCATGCCAGGGTAGTTTTGCCGGTTCCAGACGGTCCCTGAATCCAGAGCGCGTCCCGGTCCCATTGTTGCCGGTTCAGCAGGTGTTTGATCTGCTGTTTCACCTTGTCCTGCCCGATAAAACTGTCAAAGTCCGTCGGTCTGTATTTTTCGTACAACTGCATTATTCATCACCCCCTTTGCCATTCAGTATGTAATCCACGGCTTTTTGTGCCTGCGCCGCTGCATTCACAACCAGCTTTTTATCGCCTTTGATTTTCTTGCGCCAGCCGTCGATATATGCTGCACTGTTGTCGATAATCTGGTTATCAATCTCGCAGACGCCGCAAAGGAAAGCCGCCCCCATCTCTGCAATCAATTCCTCTTTTGAATAGGTATTGCTGCCGAAATTCAGGTCTCTGTCTTTGTCATGCCTGCCAAGCCGTGAATCGTGGCCGGTACTGTGCGCCAGTTCATGGAAAGCCGTCGCGTAATAATCTTCGACACTGGTGAAGTTTTCCCGTTTCGGTAAGTGAATCTCATCTTTCGACGGGATATAACAGGCCCGGCCCTGATCGTGGTATATTGGCGGGCAATCGGCCATATTACCGAAAACGTTTTCACAAGCGCCAATGGGCGAAAAATCCAGGTCTGGCGTATCGTCTATAGCGTCAACCGGCAATTTTGACAGGTCCACGCCTTCACATTGCGCCAGGTTAAAAACCCGGTAATACCGCAAAAACGGCACTTTGTCGGTTGTTTTTTCGCCGGTTTCCTTGTCTGTCTGGACATAATCCAGCCACTTCCAGAACACCACAAACGTCGATTTTTCGCCTGCCTTCACGTTTCCGCCATACTGCTGCGCCTGCTTATAGGTGAACCAATAGGGCGAATCATAACCCATTACCTCGGCGGTAATTGCCAGCAAAAACACATTTACGCCGCGGTAGGGCTTTTTGCTGATCGCGTTTTTGGGTATCCCTTCAAAACCTCCCTTCCAGGGCTTATGCCAGGGGATAGTGCCTTTGTCTAATAATTCCAGAATTTTATCAGTAACAATTTGATAAACATCTGGACCGCGCGACTTGCTTACAGTAGAATTACCCATCGTAATAACCTCCAATACAGGTTGTTACCACGCCGCGGGTATTGGTAGTACGCCGCGGCACTTTTTTTGTTGACCACGTTGGCCAACGTTCAATATAGCATACACCACGTTTTGCAGTTTGTCAATTAAAATTCGTCCGCAACGGCAAAAAAACTTTTGCAACGTTGATTTTACAAGCACTTACGAGCGAAATTTTTTTTATATTCATACGCTACACTTTTCAGGTTTCACCAAATACGCCAACAGCATAATATCGCAGTCATATCTAATAGGGACTGGCAAGGTCGATCAATTCAAAGTAAATGTAAACCGATGGTAAAGCCAACGGTAAACCGCTGGAAAAGTCATTGTAAACCGATGGGAAAGTCATAGTAAAGCGATAGTAAAGCCACGGTAAAGCGCAGGGAAAGTCCCTGTAAAGCGTTGGAAAAGTCACGGCAAAGCGCCGGAAAAGTCATGGTAAACCGATGGTAAACTGCTGCTTTGCTGCTGCTTTACTGATGGTTTACCAATTGCTTTACCAACAGCATGATCGATGTTTTCAAGTGATCGAACCCCCCCACAGGTACCGGTACCTCAAAAAGTAGACATACCGTCTTTCGTACACTGTTTTTCAATTTTTTCGATTTGTCAATGTTAAGATAGGCAAGATAGTCGGACAAGATGTCAGCTTGTAGTGTAAAGTCGCAGTTTTTCTGACATAAGACAATTATCTCTTACGTTTGCTCAGTATTGCCAAGCCGCCCAAGGCCAGCAGGGACAGTGTGCAGGGTTCGGGGATCGTTGCAATCCAAGCTTCCTGATAGCCGTCCGGGTTAATTCCACGACCAACAAATGTCAGACCATCTGAGGATATTCCAGATACCATATCTAATCTCCAATTGGTTAATTCTAGATCATAATCATTCTCCAACATATCTTTGATATAACGCATGTTGTTATCGGTATCCCACATACACGCTTCGCCCGAATCGGGCATAACACATCCAGCTATGATTGAACCGTCATCTGATACAGTATATGCATGTCCTTCACCTAATTGCTGCATACCTTCTATTTCAGTCCAGCGAAAAGCTTTAACATTATTTCCACTCGCATTCATCCAGCAGTATCCTGCTACAACTAACCCATCAGCAGAAACATCTCTCGCATAACTCGAGTAAGCTTCATCAAAGTAACCTAAACCTTGCATGCCTTCATCCTCTGTCCAGCGAAATGCTTCTGTGCCTAATTGGGAACTGCCCCACCCCACAATGACCGAGCCATCGTCTGAGACAGCTTCTGCTATGCTGTCGTTCTGCCCTCCCCACAAAAAGCCTAGCCCAACCATTCCGTCGGGCTCTGTCCAACGATATGCTTCTTCTCTGTTACTCCCGGTACTCCACCCTACCACGACATAGCCATCAGCCGAGGCGTCGACTGCAGTACTTCTAAAACCACCACTCAGATAACCTAAACCTTGCATGCCTTCATCCTCTGTCCAGCGAAATGCTTCACCACCCAATGCGGAATTGCTGTAACCTACGACAACTGAACTGTCGGCAGAAATACCTTCAGCTTGGCTATAGAATTTCTCTCCAGGTAAAGCACCTAATCCTACCATCCCGCTGTCATTTGACCATCGGAACGCCTCATACCCAAGTTCACTTCCGTTTCTGCTCCAGCCTACCACAATAGAACCATCAGATGAGACTGCATATGGTGCGCTACCAAACTCACCGCTTGGTAGATCACCCAGGCCCTGGAAACTGGCAGCATTTGAAATCGAAATCCAAAATACATTTGTCAATATAATCCCGAACAACACTGACGTTGTTTTTCTCATATATGATCTTTTCATCTTCCACCACCTTTCCGCCCAATAGGGCAATAAAAAAACCGGCGCAGAAAGACTACACATCTCTCTCGCCGGGTAAGACTATTCAAAATAAGACCAAATGGAACGACTACGGAAGTGCTAAAAAAAAGGAGCACCGCTACATCGTGCTCGTACTAGGTCCGCTAGAACCCATCGCAAACACAAGCAGACAGTGCCCCAATACGGGGCACCGACCTAATGTACGTTTTCTCACAAATAAACTTCCGGTTTAACGTAAGACGCCCACTGGTACAGTGAAACTTCATTATTCAATTGTCTGGCTGAAAATATCCCAGCCAACTATCAGGATACCAGATCAATTGGCTGAAAACAAGGGAAATATCGGTTTTGCTATGACCCAGAATCTTCACTCTATGTGTAAGTGCTTAATTCGTAGTATGTTATGAAAGGCAGCGAAGCGGCAAGAAGGATATTCTGGAGAATATGAAACCCCGGCGATGGCGGTCTGCAAAGGACTACAAGAGCGTGGGGTTGGTGACAGCCCTACGCACAAAGTTAGGCATAGCTTGACAGGTGGGGTATTGTTGGTGATAATGGCTCGGCATGGTACGACAGGAAGGGCGGTCTGCAAATTTACAATGTATTTACTTTTGTGAGATAGGGTAATGAACAATTTTGGCGAAAAGGTAAGTTTTATCTGGAATGTTGCAGATTTGCTTCGCGGGCCGTACCGGCCGAATCAAGTACCGGGATGTAATGCTGCCGATGGTGGTGCTGAGGCGGCTGGATTGTGTGCTGGAGCCGACCAAGGAGAAAGTACTGGCCAAATTGGCTGGTCTCAAAGGAGGTTCGGTTAAGAATGTAGAACCAATCCTCAACCACGTTGCCAAACATCAGTTCCATAACACAAGCCGTCTGGATTTCAATAAGCTCAAAGGCGATCCCGACAACATTGCGGCCAATCTGACCAGCTATATAAAGGGTTTTTTTCTAAGGCCCGTGAGATTATCGAATATTTCGGCTTTGAAGAACAGATCGCCAAGCTGGATGGTGCCAATCGGCTGTATTTGGTGGTGAGTAAGTTTGCTGAGATCGACCTGCATCCGGAGAAGGTCATCAATACGGAGATGGGTTATATCTTCGAGGAACTCATCCGCAAATTCAATGAGGCGGCCAATGAGGAGGCGGGCGATCACTTCACCCCGCGTGAGGTGATTCGTCTGATGGTCAATTTGCTGCTGGAACCCGATGGCCACACGCTTACTAAAAAAGGGATTGTCCGGACCCTATACGATCCTGCCTGTGGAACGGGCGGGATGCTATCGGTTTCTGATGAATATCTGCGGAAGTTAAACCCTGATGCCTGCCTGGAAGTGTATGGGCAAGAATACAATAAATTTGCCTACGCCACCTGCGGGGCGGATATGATGATTAAGAGTCAGTCCCTGGAAAATATCAAGTTCGGCGATTCCTTCGGTGATGGCAAGACCTGTGATGGGCTGCCGGACCATAAGTTTGACTATATGCTGGCTAATCCGCCGTTTGGTGTGGAATGGAAGCCGGAAGAAGATGCTGTTCGCAAGGAACACGACCAGCAGGGTTTTACCGGGCGGTTCGGAGCGGGGTTGCCGCGTATCAACGATGGTTCGTTTCTGTTCCTCCAGCACATGATCTCCAAGATGAAGCCGGTCAAGGATGGGGGCAGCCGGATCGGAATTGTCTTTAACGGCTCGCCGCTATTCACCGGGGATGCCGGGTCGGGCGAATCCAATATACGCCGATGGATTATCGAACACGATTGGCTGGAAGCGATTGTGGCGATGCCGGATCAGCTTTTCTATAACACCGGGATTTTTACGTATGTCTGGATTGTCACCAACCGCAAGGAGAAAAAACGAGAAGGTAAGATTCAGCTTATCAATGCGGTGGATTTCTTTGAGAAGATGCGCAAGAGCCTGGGCAATAATCGCAACGAGATCAGCCGCAAACAAATCGAGGAGATTACCCGGTTATATGGTAATTTCCGCCAGGACAAATATGTCAAGATATTTGACAATGACGATTTTGGTTATTACAAGATTACGGTCGAGCGACCGTTGCGGTTGCGGTTCCAGGCTACGCCTGAACTGATCGAGGCACTTAAAGAGGTGAAGGCGTTTGAGAACCTGGCCAAATCGAAAAGGAAAAAGGGTACGAAGATACACGATTCGGAGATCGAGGCGGGACAGCGGCTTCAGCAGGATATATTGGATGCGATGGCTACGCTCAATAGCCAAAAGGTATATAAAAACCGTCCGGCTTTTTTGAAAGACCTTGATGGAGCGATGAAAGCGGCAGAAATCAAACTGCCCGGACCTGTCAAAAAGGCTATCATAAATACATTTTCTGAGCGGGACGAGACCGCTGATATATGCACCGATGTCAAAGGCAACACTGAGCCAGATACCGAGCTTAGAGACTATGAAAATGTACCGTTAAAGGAGGAAATTGGCGAATATTTCAAACGCGAAGTTTTGCCGCACGTGCCCAATGCGTGGATTGATGAATCCAAGACCAAGGTCGGCTATGAGATCCCCCTTAACCGGCACTTCTACCAGTACACACCGCCGCGGCCGCTGGAAGAAATTGAAGCTGATATCAAGGCCCTCGAACAAGATATTGTTAAAATGCTCGCGGAGGTGACAGGATGAGTGAAAATCAGATTAACGAGAAGTCACTGGCTAAACTGCGGGAGTTGCTTCTTCAATTACCAACCCACAGAATCTACAAGACCGATAGTATCATCTTGGTTTGGTGTTCATTTTGCGGGGGGTGTAAACTCTTCAAGCCACTTCATTGCCAGCTGTTGGAAGTCTACTAAATTGATCTTGTTATCCCCGTCGGTATCCAGTCTGTCACGATGTTCGAGAAGGAACACGGCATTGCCGCCGTGCGCACCGTTATGGTCACCATCGATAGCCATACTTGTTGCCGTACTAACGACACTATCATGAACTGTAACGGTATAACGATTATACTGCAGAGGTACACTGAAAGTTATGCTCATAAGAGGTGTTCCACTCCCACTTAACACAACCGGTATTGAAGAAGCCAATTCATCCGTAACAGTCACATCGCCTGCCGTGAAAGACACAGGTTCGCTCCACATGAGACGTAACTCGCTTACACCTGCATTACCGACAAAAATACCGCCTGTATCCGTTTTGGGTTCCTGCATGATCAAGGTCACCAAGGGTGCGCCTGAGATCGTGATTGTTCCATTTGTAATCATAGCGGCTATTTCACTGCCCCCCAAGGCCACAAATGTACTGTCATCGCCAATGTCGGTATTGCTGAGCTTCAAGTCATAGGTTCCCTCGGCAATCCCAGTTGTATCAATAATAAGTGTCGCTAGAACACCATCAGCAATAACACTGTCGCCTGAATTATTGAAGGCTAGTGACGATTGTGCGTATTGTTCAGCGCCTCCGATAGGCCCTCCCATGACGGTGAAGGGATGGACGTCCCATATCCCCCCCGTATAGTTGATTGCCTGAAATACAGGCTCGCTCTGTGGCCCCAATCCATCGCCAATCTGTGCCCGCAGGTTAAAACCGGTAACGAGTTCATCACCTGTAACCATTAGGATAATTGCTTGGCCTGCCTGATTTGCCTGTAGAGTGTGTGAACCTACATCAATAATCGCGGCAGCTCTAAGAGGCTTCGCCAGCACCAATATTATGAAGCTCAAGACAAATGTCGAAAATGCTGTGTTTCTCATGGTAACCTCCTCTATCGTCGATAAACAACTCCGTTATTTCTCCGTTGGCTTTGACCATTCCAAATTAGTATCGGAACAGTTTTTTGAAAACGCATACGTATTTAACCACAAGGCTTCCTCAGTTCACCTTGGCCAAAGGATAGTTACCCAAGAATGCCATTCCACTGAAGGGAAATGGCATCTCAGGCATAATTCCATTATCACCCTCCGCAAGAACATTTCTGTCGAGCAATCGGGTTGTGAATATCGGTTCTGACCCTTTAATCGTCAAACTGGAAAGTGTGACCAGTTTCATCCCGATATGCTGCAGAATATCCAAACTCCCTCTCGTGTCGAACCGCTGTTGGAAGGACTTGTGGCTCTGCTTGGCGGTCGTTATTAGGATGTCGGGCTGACAGGCGTACTCCGCCTCCAAGGCATATGATGAGTTCTCGCCATTTCCCGCCAAAAACCTATCAAGGAGAACGGATGCTTCCGGATTGATCACACAGGGTGGTCCATAAAGTGCAACCACTGGTACATCTTGAATTTCGACAGAACCGCTGGTCGCAGCGGCACCCACGGGGTCATCCCTCCATAAGGTGTCCAACTTCTCTGTGCCAAGCGACATCTCTACCTGGCCTGTCCCATAGTCTTGCCCGATTAAGCTTGAGTCGTGATCCAAGCCGACAATAGTTTTCTCAATCGGGCTTTTTGAAGTGACCTCTGATTCCCGAGTAGTCTCGTCAGCCAAGGCAGTCGCGATCAATTCCCGTTCAATTTCGTCCTTGTCGGTTGGGATGGTGTTCAGAGAGTCATCTTCCTCTTGTCTTGTTGGCACAATCAATTCTTGAAGCTGGTCATTGGCGTCGAACGCTTTGGTCCCAGGATCGTTGTTATCCTTCTGCAATGAGATCAGCACAGTGTTTACTAAACACTCATTTGCATCCACGTCGTTCGGAACAACGCTTGGAGCATGGGTCACCACAGTTCCCCAATCATCTGCAGCTGTCGGATGAGGTTCTTCTGCGCCGATTGCCAGATCATGGGCGGTGTTCCAATCGCAGGTGCTCGCCTCGGAGCTCACTTCAGGGGACGTTTCCACATCAGCCACGTTCATGTCGACGGGCGGTTCAATCAACTCCGAATTGGTGGCCAGCAGGCCGAGCCCCCCAGCGGGAACCGTGATAAGTTTCAATGCCGTGAGAAAATTGGTAGGATTGTCCCGGACTATCGCCAGATCAGTCCCGTCGACAAATCTGTCGCGATTGATGTCATAGGCATAGTTGATCGCTGCGGGATTCAGGAAATTACGGGGATGATCCCGTACGCCCGCAAAGTCCGTAGCATCCACAAAGGTATTGGAAAGACTGTTTCCCGTCTCACCAATCGCATTTCCGAAATAGAATACGTCATCGGCCGCTAAACCGGTATCCGCCGTTGCCAGCACCGTGATCTGCAACCATTCATTGTCAATAGTATTGTCTGGCCAAATCAGCATCACCCGGTCGCTGCCGCCGGTGCCAGAATCGGTACGAACTACCAAAGAACTGGGACTGGGTGCTATCGACCAACTTTCAGGATCATTGGAATTGCCATTCTTAAAAGCAAAGTCATCCAGGGAGAGCCCCGCTGGATTACTCAACCCAGCTATATCAAGCATGATACCGTTAAGGCCTCGCCAATAACTGGTATAGTTTGCGAAAGTTGCGGTAACACCTGGCAGGAGAGCACTCTTGTCTGTTGCGATGGCGCCATCGTCGCTAGGATTGGCAACGGGATTTTTACCATCAAAATAGCAGTTATTGTAGAAGACATAGCGTCCCACAACAGTCGATTCATAAAGGTTGATCTGGCCTTGGTAGATAGTTGGGGAAATTTCATGGCCACCATAAAGAATGAAATTGGAGTCCTCACCTTGGGCATCGATGCCAAGCTTCAGAGCAAAGCTCTGACCGGTACTGAAACCCGTCGTATTGATCACGAGTGTAAGCAGTAATCCCTCGGCTAGCACCTCGTCGCCCGTATTGCTGAATGTCACCGACGCTTGCGCTAATTGAGGTGTGGCGGGAATGACTCCCCCCATGACCGTGTACGGGTATGCATCCCAGATGCCACCGCCAGACTGAATGCTCTGGAATGTGGGCTCGCTAGCCCCACCCGCACCATCCCCAATCTGGGCATACAGATTGAATCCGGTAACCTTATCCAAGCCGGTCACAAAGACCTGTACCTGCTGATTGGTCTTCCCGGCAGGTAAATCATGACTGCCAACCTCAATGATCGGAGGTTCCTCAGCCATTACAGTGCCAGTCGCACTTGCGAAGCTACTGGTCAGCACTCCCATGGGCCAACCGTCATCGGTCACTTGCGCCAGATAACGGCATTGCCCCGGCTGCCACGTCACGACACCTGTCCAGCTCCAACCGTCGCCGCTATCGATGTCCACCCCCAGTTGTTCGTCGGGCGTACCTACTCCGTCACGATTCGCATCACGATAGAATGTCACAGCCGACACTCCGTGATCGTCGCTGACACCTTCGGCAGTCAAGACCATCGGATCGGCAATGGTCACCGGGTTCACCGAGAGATTCAGGCTAGTTATGACAGGAGGTTGGTTGTCACCCGGGGTGGCATTGTACTCGAAAGCGCCTGCATCAACGCGACCATTAAGAATACGGTTATAGCCGATACCGCGCTGATCGTAGAGCAACGTCTGGCCGTCCGGATCAATTGTGGCGATATCACTACCGGCATTGATGGCTGGACTGCCTGTCAGGATCGCGTGCGTCGGCGTAGGACCACCATTATCCGCCAGAACATCCAGCAATATATCTACGGGAGCTCCGGTAGTTCCGTAGACTGTGTTAGGTCCGTCCAAACCGGTCGAGCCGTTGATTATCCCGATCACATTATGGTCGCTGTCAGTATCAAAGTTCCCTTGGACGTCAACACCAGCTGGCGCGTTGTTACCGGCTATGATCGTATTGACCAGAGCAAATGTATCTCCGCCGGTAAAAGCTCCACCGCCAGTCGCCGAGCTGCCGCTGGCGGTATTCAAGATCACCGTGGTATTTATCAGCTCTGTTGTACTGACAATAGAACCATAGATTCCACCGCCGGAAGCATTCGTTCCATTGGCGCTATTCCCGGAAACAGTCGAGTTGCTGACAATGAGTTCGTTCTCGGAACCGCCATATAAACCGCCCCCGCGGAGAGCAGTATTGCCGCTAATGGTAGAATCAAGTATTTCCACTCGTCCTTGATCGCTGAAAATACCACCTCCATTGCTTGTGGCACTATTATTGTGTATCCAGCTTGAAATGATACTGACCGTGCCACCGGCATTGCCTACTGCGCCGCCATTCGTCGCGGCATTGCCATACAATTCCATATCCTCAAGGGTCAGGCTGCCGGCATTCGCGATGGCGCCGCCATTGCTGCCGATACCGCCGGTCAGACGCATATCGGATATGATGGCCGTTACCTCATTGGCAACATTGAAGACAACACCCGTTCCGGCGGCATTAATAGTCACCCGGGAAGCTCCCACGCCCACGCCTTCCATTTTCACCGGGTCCGTGATGCTCAACGGTCCGGTAAGGGTAAGCGTTCGCCCCGCCAGCGAACTGCTAAACTGGATCACATCCATTTCCACTGGATCGCCCGCCGGGGCATCGCCGACTGCCGTGTTGGTATTCGCCGCCTGCAAAGCCTCCCGCAGCGAAATGACCCCGTCGGCTGCTACCACATCAGCGGTCGTATCGACCACATACAATGTCGGTACTCCCTGATGTACCAACTCGAATTGTGCGGTCAGGTCATTCCAGCTACCTCCGCCCACCGGATCATTGACAATCGCCCTGATGTAATAGTAACCGTCGTCAACGGCCACCGACGCCCAGGGGAATTCGCCATCCAAATCGGTATAAGACAAGTTCCGTGCAACAGTGCCATTCGACGCGACGAGATACTCTTCATTACCGTTGAACAGTTCATCAATATCGCAGTACAGGCTGATCTGGCTGGTCGTAGGCACAACCCCCGTCCAGAGAACCGGCGTTGCCCAGGCCGCCTGGACGGTTCCACCGGCCGGCGCCGTCAGTGCGAAATAGGTGTCTTGGCGTCCCTCATAGGCCCCCAGATCCACGGTGCCATCCAGAATCCGCAGATGCGTACCGCCCCGCTGATCGGTCGTCAGCGGAAGGCCGGCGGTATCCAGCGCCCGGGCGTTGCTGCCGCCATTCATGCCC
>CAZICK010000110.1:0-11408 GCA_964537505.1 uncultured Pirellulales bacterium | reverse complement strand
TATCGGACAGAAACACGCTTTTACATGAAATGGTAATATTTCAGTGAACGCTTACCTTATACTTACATGATATAGTATACACTATGAGGGCAAAATAAACCAGCCCAGGGCAAGCGAAGCACCGCCCTGGGTATAATGTCCCCAATATCTTCTCCAAGCCCTGTAAGGGCGACATAAAACTTTGGGTGCCATGCCCACGCTTGCGTGGGCATGCTTATACCAACATAGTCCCAAATCTTGGGTGGTACCTTCAAACTCGTTTGGAGATGTTTTTAAGCTGCGAAGGGTGTCCTCTTACCCCACGCGGATTTTTACGTATCATTCCCCCATCGCGGCAATCTCTCTGTCACCCCCACCCACCATTGTCATTGCGAACCCGCTCCGCAATTTTCAATTTCACATTTCACATTTTTCATTTCCACCCCCTCGCCACCTGCGTCAAAAAACCACACCAAATAACAGAAAAAATCTGCAAACAAAAAACTTGTCCCCGCGTTCGCGGGGATCGAATCCTTCACGTAGTTATTGCGAGCGCAGCGGAATTGCCGTCCGAGTGCAGCGCGTTGTTATGCCCTTTTATCATTTTGCATAAATCAAACCCTCCACCACCATTCCAACCAATATCGTGTGAAATACCTCCATCTTCTCCGCCAACTACTAATTGAAGGCGCTTTACCGCATACTCCACTATATGAGTACCGCTTTCGATACCTATATAGTGCCGTCCCATTTTATGTGCAGTAGATGCTGTACTTCCTGATCCAAGAAAAGCATCCAGCACCAAGTCTCCCTCGTCAGTCGCAATGTTAAATATTCTGCGTATTAATTGCTCAGGCTTTGGCGTGTCAAATACAGGCTTGTTAGGAAACAGTTTAAGAATATGTTTTTTGGCCATCTTGTTTGTCCCAACATCTTTTCCGAGCCAAATAGTCTCAGGAGTGACGCCAAGTTTTGCATCTACCAAAAACTTTTTTATCCGGGGAACGGCTTTTCCATCCAATCCAAACCAAATATTATTATTCTTTATCTCTCTTTCCATTCTTTTTTTGTTATAGACCCAGCATCTACCATTAGGTGGATAATGTTTTTTCCTAGAAGGAGAAGTTATTTCATAGAATTGCGAATCTACGGCGTGCCCAGCTTGAACATTTGCGGAAACAGATTGCCATAAGCCCCTCGGGTCATTGTCGGGGTTTTTATATCGTGCAAGAATTTCATCTGTGATGGGCAATAGGTTTCTTGCCTGAGAAAAACGCTTTTTGTCGATGCAATACACCAAAATGTATTCGTGGTTATTTGAAAATAGTTTTCTATTCTCCCGCGTCGTTCTTTGCTGCCAAATAATAGTTGTAATGAAATTATCCCTCCCAAATACTTTATCTGCCTCTACTTTCAGATAATGGACTTCACTGTCGTCGATAGAAATCCATATACTTCCATCTTTGCGTAATATTGGTTTCAGTTTTTTTAAAACAGCCGAAATTTTTTTTAACCATTCTTCATGATTCGACTGATCCTCATAATGTGTATATGACTCACCGTTATTGTATGGTGGATCGATGTATATACATTTTACCTTTTGGCTGTACTTGCTATGTAAACATTCAAGAACCTCAAGATTATCGCCTTGAATTATCAAATTGCCACTACTGTTCCCATTAGAAATGGAATGTTTTTCTATTCTTTGTAACATGCTCAATTCCTGCACACTAATATTGTTTCCCCGAAATTACTGGCTTCTAAGTGCTTTTCTGAGTGATTTAGTTTGCTATGAGAAAAGGCACCAGGTGAGCACGCTTTTACAACATCAAAATAACTTTTTGCTAATGTGATCAGTTGTTCCAATTTCATAACCCTTGGGTGTGCCTTAGCATCTTGTTCATAAGGTGAATATGACAACATTAAGATCTTATTTTTCTCGGAAGTAATTTCAAAAAGCTCACGAAACGCATTTGGTGCCTGAGATTTTATGCAGAAGGGAGATTGATGTCGATTCTGGCGATAGAGTCCTCTACTTAATCGTAGTGATCCGCCTATCTTGGTCTTTGATATTAAGGGGTTGTCTTGTAGGGATAATGTTTCAAGCCCATGGTAAAATCGGCTGTAGTGATCTCTAGTGTATGGAGGATCAGCATACACAACATTCACATCTTCTGCAAGGCTTTCTAGTGCCTCCTTGTAATCCATACAAAGTACTTCATGGTCTTCTACGGTCTGTTGCAAACTCGAATATTTAGCAACCCACTTCTCGAATGTATCAAACACTGAGCCATTCCGGTCTCTGGACAATTGATTGATTAGCCCATTTTTCGGTGTTCCATTCTTGTTTCGGGGTCTAATGGGCTGGGCAAATTGTTTTCCAACGCTGTTAACAAGATCGCTGGCAGTACTTAGTAGTGCAGCCATTAAAGTGTTCTGGAATTTTAAGGGAGCGTGTTTTATCTCATATAACAGAACATCGATATGAGCCGCTTGTTCAAATGAATAATAAACACCACCAAAATAGATACTTGCAATAGGGTCAAGACCATCAAGTTGTTTTATCTTTTTTATAGTGAGCTCTAAAGCTAAAATTAGATCAGGCTCGCACCCAGATAATGAAACCTCCATAGCCCCGTATAGTGAACAATTTTCTAAAAAATCACATACGGCATTAAGCTCGCCGTTCCTACCAATTTCAACAACATCGTTTTCGTAATCTATAACTGGATGTAACGCTTTTTCCAGACTCTTTTTGACCGGTGATGTCCTTAATGATTTAGCATACTCGAGAATATCTTTATTAGTGAATGGACTTAGCAGCGCACTACAGATTACTTTTGAATATTCTTGTATATCCACTGATACAATTCGCCGATAGTTAGACAAATATTGTGAGACAGACCCTGACCCTGAAAATAAATCACATATCGCGCCACGGCTTGGATCTTCCTCGTCAGCCACCTTTCGAATAAACTCCAGCATTCGAAGCTTGCTTCCTAAATAGTGCAGTGTGCGAAAAGGCTTCTTCGGGAAGACTAAGCTTCGGTCTAAGTTTGGCGTAATAGATGGTTTTTCAAATAAATCTAACTGCATTAATAGGACACCAAGAAACTATGTAACGGGGTCTGATTTAAAATCGAATTAACCGTGCCTGCCTCTACCGTAATACGTTTCATTCTATCCGCACTACCACTCCAATTAGCGTTCATCCAGTCCAATATTTCATCATATTTGTCATCGACTGGCATGAATAGCTTGTAGATAAACATGCGGGTTGAAAGCCGAATAAATATACCAATTGGCCGACCATTTACAGGGTAATCCAGCCCTGCCGCTGCCTCCAGCTCAAATCTGTAGTTTTGGCTCCTCACCGAAACGCTTGGCCTAACTTCTATATCGCCCAAAACCCGATCAGACACGACATTGCGTAATAGAATTCTTTGGCTGTTATCTCCCGCTTTTGCGCCAAAAAAGTTCTCAAACGTAGTTACATCAAAATTGGCTTGATTCCAACGATTACCACTCCTTGGTATCTCAGCAAAGAGTACCAAATTGTCATCCTGGTAGTTCCATTCAATTGATTCCTCAGTACTTTCGCTATCTGATGGCAGTTCATCAATATCAACCGGGATACCCTCAGGTACTATAATTTTCTTCCAGGCTTTCGCGCGGACAGTGTTTGCTGCAACTCTTCTTAAAACATCCGAATCAGTTAATGGCTTTAGGTAGTCTGCGGACTTGGCGACCCAGTCATTCCAATATGCATTTATGTTAACTAGCTCCTGCTGAGATAAAGATACTACCGCAAATGCTTCACGATTTTTTCTTAAGCCTCCTGTGGTTAGGTTGCCTGAACCAATTACGAGGCTACCGTATCCATTGTTGTCAGAGAAAAAACTGATTTTTGGATGGAAGAGGGAATTTCTAGAATTATGCAAAAACGCACTAATTTTCAAAGACGAGTACCTATTCTGATATTCAACAAGCCTTTCTATTGTTGAAGTATTGGTAATTTGATCAATACCAACTATCAATTGGTATGATCCTCTGTTCAACATACTCTCTATCTCTACATCCCCAAAAAAAATATCTGCTCCTGCTCTTGAAACAAACGCATAAGCACCATTACCGCTCTTGGCACATGCGCAAACGCTGATAAGTGCCTCGTGCAAAGAATAGGAGTTGGCATATGTGGGATCTTGAACGTGAAGCATGTTTATTCTCCTATCAACCTATTGTGCATAACATTAATTAGATTGATCCAAATAAGATGCGGAGTTCTTGCTTTCTGTTCGTATAAGACACCTTCGGATTAATTGCTGGAAGAATTAGAGAGAATTAAAGAGGTCAGACACCTTTTCGGTCTGCCTCTTGGTTTTAGAGTCGATTCTAGGCCCAGTTGTTTAGCGTATCTGATTCGCATCAACTCGCGGTTCCTATTCTTTTCCTGTATTGTATTTTCTTTCATTTTTGCTTCGCGCCTTTGCATGATTTCTTCCTATCCCAACATGGCTTATCTCGGCTATAAGCCAAAATTACCACGCCCCGTCCAAAAAGTCAACAAAATCTCCCCCTTTCACCTCCTCTTTCCTTCCCTGACCCCGGACCGCCCAAAACCCAACTCTACATCTTTCCTTCTCTTTTCTTTCTCGTGCCTCGTGCCTATTGCCTATTGCCTTCTTTACCATTCTACTCATTTACTCATCTACCCATTTACTCACCCACTTCTGTTAAGAAGTGGGTGCAAACATAGTGCAAACATAGTACAAACATAGTACAAACATGGTGCAAACCGCATCACTTTTCATCGGAATTCGTCGGAATTTCACACTTTTTTCTTACCTATCTTGCCTAATCGTTATAATCGTTACGCAAAAATAAGGACTTACATCAATTCCAACAACGCAAAATAAGCACTTACAACAATCCCCCGCAACCAAAAATAAGCACTTACATCAATTCCAAACACCGCAAATAACAACGAATTGCAGGAATTCAAACAGAACAATTCTTCAAAACCATCCTTATGTCATAATCGCGGCTAAGAATATTTAACCGATCTCAAACCGACCACAGTCCCAGTCAAATATGCGTATCCTCTTGAAAACACACAACTTACAAAAACAAAAATCAGCTCTGGCGATCTGGATTACCAGGCTTTTAGAGGATTCTTTTTTTTGAATCTGGCTTTATCTGCGTAATATGGTATAATTGCTCGGTGGTAAAGTGATTGTGATTATTATACAGCATCAGATTTCAAACAGTGTATAACTTTTATAACTATTGGTGGTACAATGATTTATAGTGATATTATGTTGGCTTTCGGTTGGCCCGGTCCCACGGAAATGATACTGATCGCAGCGGTAGGGTTACTGGTTTTCGGTAATCGGCTTCCGGACGTAGGAAGAAGCCTGGGAAAGGGTATCGTCGAGTTCAAAAAGGGCTTACGTGGAATCAAGGACGAGATAGACGAGACCGAAACGAAGGATGACGAGACTACCAAATAGCAATTAATCTATTGCTAATCAATGACTTATGAGTTGTCGGTTTTTCCCTAAACCTGCTCTTTTGCGCGTGCCGCCCTGGCCTCGAAAGAATTGTTGTGGACTGGAACCATAAGTAAAAAGCCGCAATAGGAGCAGCGTACGCGCGCGCCGCGCATGGAGGCGGGAACCATCAATATCTTACGGCACCTAAGATTCGGGCACATAAGAGTTACCGCTGTTTTTTTCTCCTGTTTTTGTCCCATAAGGCGTTAACAACCCTTAAAAAGCTTCTAATCCTTCTGCCACAAAGAACATATCGTCAGATAGAGATAGGCGGGTTTAGTGATATCCGCGGGTTTTTTTGGGCTAAAGGTATTTTCAACACGTTTCAATCGCTGCCGCCCATCTGCAGCTCTCTGCCTATGGTTACCGCTGGGTCCCGCCTACAGCAGACATGAGAACTGGTCCCGCCTGCAGCAGACAGGGGAAAGGGGGAGCCAACCCACTACCCAGCTCAGCGTAACAGGTTGTTTACATAAGTACGATAAATACAGTTGGTTATGATGATCGGCCAGTTCGGACATATAAATTCTGTTTCTTAAATGACCGATATCATATAAAATGGCCGCCCATGCAGGCTTATTGGGTTGCCTGCGAAGGTTGTGATATGTTTTGCGGACAGAAAAGATGTTTTTTGAACGCCAGCGTCAAAAGGATTGTGAAACGTTGATTCTGATACCAAAACAGCGTTTTCAGGCGTAAATATCGACTTTTGACGCCAACACCTTTTTGAAGAAAAGAAATTATTATGCGAGTAATAATCGCCGGAGCCGGTGAGATCGGCTGTTACATCGCCGATCGGGTTTCGAAAGACGGCCATGACGTCACTATAATCGAGTGCGACCAGGAAAAAGCCAGATGGGCTCAGTCCAACCTGGACGCCCATGTAATAACCGCCTCGGCGGCCTCAGCGGTAGTGCTGGTTGGGGCCGGCGTGGCTCGGGCGGATTTGTTCATCGCGGTTACCGGCAGTGATGACACTAATCTGGTCTGCGCTTCCATCGGTCGGAAATTAGGAGCCGCCCGTGCGGTGGCCCGTGTCGATGAGGTGGCCTATCGCAAAGCTCCGGAGATTTCCTACCGTGATCATTTCGGCATAGATGAGTTACTCAGTCCGGAGATGCTCGCGGCGTTGGAATTGGCTTCGGTAGTACGTAACCCGGGATCATTGGCGGTGGAGCATTTTGGTCGCGGCGCGTTGGAAATGCAGCGGATGGTAGCCGGCAGCGGCGCTGAAATGGTGGATAAGCCTTTGCACGAACTGGAGTTTCCCGATGGGGTACGGATCGCCAGTATCGAGCGTGGTCAGAAATTTATCATTCCTATGGGCGATGACATTGTCGAACATGGTGATTGGGTTACCCTTATCGGCAAGACGGAACAAGTGTCGCAATGTCGGAGTTGTTTCGAGACAGAAAAACCCAAGATACAGAAAGTGGTCATTATGGGTGGCGGACACACCACTATGAGTCTGGTCCGGCGATTGCGCGTTCAGATATTTCGGCTGACGGTTATCGAGCGTAGCTCCGATCGCTGCAAGTATCTGGCTACCACGCTTCCACATGCGACGATCCTCAACGGTGACGGCACGAACCTGGCGTTTCTTAAAGAAGAGCAGATCGACAACGCCGACGTTTTTATCAGCACCACAGCCAGCGACGAGGCGAACATTATGAGCGCCATCCAGGCAAAAAACCTTGGTGTAAAAAAGGTGTTGGTAGTGATTCACCGACCGGATTACACCGACCTAGTGGAAAAAATGGGGATTGACAAAGCTGTAAGTCCCCGGGTGGTTGTGGCCGATAATATGCTTTCGCTTCTGCGTAAAGGCAAGGTCTCTACTCTGGTCACGTTGGATTACGGCAAGGCCGAGATATTGGAACTGGTTGTCGAGAGCGAGGATTTTGTGGGCAAGACGCTGCGTAATTTATCGCTGCCCGGCGGGTCTTCCGTGCTTACGCTGCAGCGCGGCCGGGAGGTAACGGTGCCTCATGCCGATACGAAATTTCAACTGGGCGATACGATACTTGTCATTTGCCGATCCGAACAGCGTAAAAAAGTCATCCGCTTCATCGTGGGCAGTACCTGAGTTAAGTTTCGTTGTGGCGCTATTATTTGCTGACAAGGGTTTGATTTGAATTACGGACTGGTTATCAAGCAATTAGGGGTACTGGTGCTTCTGGTTGGCGCGTGTATGGCTACCAGTTTGTGGTGGGCCTTTCGCGACCTTGATCAGCCGGGTTCGGGTCAGGTTATTTACGCGGTGCTGGTTTCCATAGTGATTTGCCTGACGATCGGTCTGGTCTGCATCTGGCACCGTCGCGGTGACGATAATATCGAGCAGTTGTATCGTAAGGAAGCCATCGCGGTAGTTGGATTGGGATGGTTGTTGTGCGGAATACTGGGCGCACTGCCATATATTTTTTCCGGAGTGTTGCGGACGCACTGTGACAGTTGGTTTGGCGTCTTTTGTTCGGCAATTTTTGAAAGTGTCAGCGGTTTTACAACCACCGGGGCCAGCATTTTTCCCTCACCGCAGGACCTGCCGCGGGCAATTTTGTTTTGGCGGAGCCTGACCCATTGGCTCGGCGGCATGGGGATAATTGTTTTGTTTGTGGCGGTGCTGGGCCAGACCGGCTCGGGCGCGAAGTTTTTGTTCAATTCGGAGGTGCCCAACCTTTTGTCCGAATCGCTTCGACCGCGAATTCGTCAGACAGCTATGCTGCTATGGAGGATTTATATCGCCATCTCCGCGGCCGAGGTTATTTGTCTGCGGTTACAGGGAATGAATGCCTTCGAGTCGCTGTGCCACACCTTCGGCACCATGGCCACGGGTGGTTTCAGCACCCTCAACGGCAGCATCGGACAATATGACAAGCTCGGCATCGAGATAACCATTACCGTGTTTATGCTATTGGCGGGGACCAATTTCACCCTCCACGCCGCCCTGCTGCAGGGTCGTTGGCGGGTGGTATTACGTAACAGGGAATTTCGAGTTTATCTGCTTTTGCTGGCAGCGGCAACGGCTATGATCAGCATCGATTTGATGTTGAATCTGCCTCAAAAGTATTCTCCCGCCTCGGCGCTGCGTTATGGGAGTTTTCAGGCCGTGTCTATTATGACCACCACCGGTTACGGCAGCGACGATTTCAATACCTGGCCCAATTTTTCACAATGGCTATTGGTGATATTAATGTTCATCGGCGGCTCAGCCGGCTCAACCGGTGGCGGCATTAAGGTGGTACGCATTATGCTGTTTGTTCGCATAGCCCTGATGGAAGCGGAACACATGTTTCGGCCTAATGTGGTGCGGCCGCTGAAGATCGGCGGACAGATCCTGGACGATAATCTCCGTCGTAATGTCGGTTTTTACGTGGGGATGGTGCTGGTGATCTTTTTTGCCTCTACCGCCTTGCTGCTGCTGCTGCAAAATACAGCTCATATCGAAGATACCCAAAACCAACTGGACATAGTAACAGCCAGTTCCGCGGTGGCCGCCACTTTGAACGGTGTCGGTCCGGGTCTGGCCAAGGTAGGCTTGATGGGAAACTACGCCTTTTTCACCAACCCGGCAAAATTACTGCTTTCACTTCTGATGATCCTGGGCCGACTTGAGGTGATGGTAATTCTATGTCTGTTCGTGCCGAGCTTCTGGCGGCAGAATTGACGGGAACCAAACAAAAAAAACGAGGCCGAAACCTCGTTTTTGTTGACCGTATCAAAGCGCAAAGCCCACTATCCAAACATCTCACTCAAGCGTTTCGTCCCGTCTGTACGGGGGACTATTCCACCTGAGCCTGCTGCGGTTTCCAGTCCCGTTTGAGTGGTTTTACGACCATACCGTTGCGGATGGCCTTGGCCGAGGCCCTAATCCGCACCACTTTACCGTCCACCAAAGCACGGACTTTCTGGATGTTGGGTTTGAACTTACGTTTGCTAACACCCGTAACCTTGCGACCTACGCCGCCGAGGTATTTGGCCCTACCTCGCCGTGAGATACTGTTGCCCACCTGGGTACGCTTGCCGGTAAAATAACATACACGCGACATAAAATGACTCCTCAGATCAATAACAGGGCTGATTCTAAGCCCATTGTTCGCCTCAATCTACATCAAAGACCAACTAGTATAACGTTATTATGGGTGATTGCAAGTAGTTTTTTGATAAAAAGTAACAGCCGATGATTTTCTATAACCTCTTTCAAATCAAAAAGTTATAGAAAATGGGTATATATCGCGCGTAATATACGCTGACCGGCATTGTAGTTTTGGCAACACGTTTTTTTTACCAAATTTTGGCAATATTTCGCCCGGTGGGCCGTTGTATAGGGTAGAATAGCTGGTTATGAGTAACGATTCGCTGGCGAAAATCATAAATCGCTGTCAGCAAGGCGACGAAAAGGCGTTTGGCTGGCTGCTGCGGGAATATGGTCCGAGGTTGTACCGGTATTTTCTCCGGACCAGCGGCTCTGCCGACGACGCAGAGGATCTGCTGCAGGATTTATTTGTCAAGTTGCTGGTAAAAATCGGTGATTATCATCATGAGGGCCGATTTGACAATTGGCTGTTCTGCGTAGCCGCTAATCTGGTTCGCGACCATTTTCGTCGGCGGCAGCGAAGTGTCAGAACAGTTCCGATGCAGACGAACGGCGGCATTGGGACGGTTTCGCCAGCGGAGGCGGTCTCCAGTGGGCCGAGGCCCGAGGAGCGATTGGAAACAAAGGAGCAATTAGACCGGCTTCAACAGGCATTAGGGCGACTGGAGCCGCGTGAAAGTGAGATTATTCTGCTGCGTCACTATGGCGGGCTGAGCTTTAAGGAAATCGCAGAACATTTTCAGGTGCCGATTGGTACGGCACTGGCGAGGGTACATCGAGGTCTGAAAAAACTAAATAAAATGTTGGAAGAAAAGAAATGAAGACACCTGACAAAGAACTGGATAATCTGCTCAAACAGTTATGCATCGATAGGCGGGAAGCACAAAAAATCGCTGATGAGATCCAAATCGGCCAGGAGCTTCTCAGCCACCAAATCGAACCGTACCCATCCCCGGCATTGATGGCCCGCATTGAGCAGACAATAAAATCAAACCTGCGACAAAGAACCACTATAAACAACCGGGGCCGGCGAATCGCGTTCGTAGCCGCGGCGATAGCAGTGGCGCTGTTGGCGAGTTCGCTGTTTTGGCCGGGCAGTAACCACCGACCGACCGATACCACTGCTGTGCTGGCTACTCAAAATGGTATCGATCCCTTCGATAACGAACTTAATCTGTGGGATTTGGCTCTGACGCAGGGCGATGATGACGAAATAGACGAATTGGTTATAACTGAAGTCTCATCGTTGTGGGATGAGGCGGATAATGGACTGGATAATACTTTCGGAAAGGCGCAAGATTATGAAAACTTCTCTTAATGTGTTTTTGACTGTACTGGTATTGGGTTTGTTTAGTTGCCCGACTGTTTTGGCTCAAAGGGCCGCTCAGGGTTCTCAAGATGAATGGGATATCGCGCTGGGCGACGAAACTGACATAGCCAATATGGCTCCAGTTCCCCCACCTTCGCCGTATCACCAGGCACCGGCGATGATCCAGTCGCGTGAGCGCGGCAGAGGTCAGGCTATGGACCGCCGAGGTGACCAAGACCGCTCGCGTGGGTTACAACGCCCTGCCAGAGGGGAACCAACACAAGCTCCGCAACGTGCCATCGCTCAGAGACGCCCGGAGGCCCAGCAGCGCGGCGGCAGAGGTGGACAGGGAATGGCGTGGCAACGACCCGGCAGAGCGGGACGTGGACAGGGAATGGCGTGGCAACAACCCGGCAAAGCGGGACGTGGACAGGGAATGGCGTGGCAACGACCAGGCAAAGGGGGACGTGGACAG
>CAZICK010000109.1:0-11917 GCA_964537505.1 uncultured Pirellulales bacterium | reverse complement strand
GATACAGCAGTTCTTAGCCTCGTGTTCTGTACAGATTCTTATGAGGAACCATTTAAATAATCAAACTGACCTATTCTAACGAATCGTTCAGTTTAAAGGCAGCAGGCACGAGGCACTAGGCACTAGGCACTGGCAGTCCTGATATTTCTGTTTGCTTATGCCTTATAACTAAGTGTTCGTAAAGTAGTTATGTGTGTTTGCCTACTTAAAACGGTTGGTTCGAGTAATATAGATATTCATAGATACAATCAATCAAATCTCGCCCGGCGCGTAGCCGCCGCTCCTGCCGACCGGCTCTTCTGACTTGTGACCTCTACCTATACACAGCCCAAGGTGAGACTGGACAAACAACCGCTTATGGTGATAATGTACGAAAATCAGCATAGAGCTTTATGATTATGATGAGTACATCTTGAACGTATAGGCTCAGGGAACGCCGCCTATGGAACAGGAACAAGGGTTATTTGGACCGTTAGATAAGCCGGGGGGAAAATCGCCCACGGGCGTTTCTGTGTGTTCAGGGGATGCGCGGTTGGTCAGGGTCGCTTTTGACCGGGCCGGCGACAATCTTTTTGATTACGCCCTGCCCGAGCAGTTGCACGATAATTTGGCCGTGGGACAGCGTATCCGGGCTGCCTTGGGCAAAGGCAATCGCCTGGAAGTTGGGTTTTGCGTTGAATTCCCTTGTGAAACGTCGGTCGAACGTGTCAAATACATTAATGAAGTAGTTGACCAAAAGCCTTTGATCGACGAGCAGATGATGCGATTAGCCTACTGGATGGCCGACTATTATTGCTGCCCGCTGGGAGCGGTACTCTCGGCGATGGTGCCGGCGGCGGTCAAACATCAGGTTGGAATGGTTCGCCGAAAATACCTGCGTCTTACCAGCCGTGGCAAAGCGTATCCGCAAAAAATGAACGAGCTGCGGCTCAGCGCCCAAGGTCGGGCGATCATGTCTTTTCTAAGCGACCGGGATTTATCCGCGAACGACCTGTTGCCACTCAATGATTTGACTGAAAAGCTGCAATGCGGTAAAGGACCTTTTGATACTTTGGTCCGGTGCGGCCTGATCGAAATAATACAGCGGTTTGAGTTGGCTCGTCCGCATTCGAACCTTGCCATTCCCGCCGAGCCGCAGCCGAGTTTTGGTCCCAACGCCGATCAACTTCAGTCACTGGACCGGATCAAACCGTTGATTGACAAGGACTGCTTTGGGGCTGTACTGCTCCATGGCGTCACCGGCAGCGGCAAGACCGAGGTCTATATAAGGTGTATCGAGCAGGTCCTGCAAAAAGGCAGGCAGGCCCTGGTATTGGTGCCGGAAATTTCGCTGACACCGCAAACGGTCAGCCGATTCCTGGCCCGTTTTCGCCACGTCGCGCTGCTGCATTCGGGGCTGACCGATCCGCAGCGTAATCAGCAGTGGCGATGGATCGCCCAGGGCGGCGCTGAAGTAGTTGTCGGTGCTCGCTCGGCGGTTTTTGCCCCCCTGCCGAACCTGGGGTTGATTATAGTCGATGAAGAACACGAGCCAAGCTACAAACAAGACTCCGCCCCCCGCTATCACGGCCGGGACGTAGCGATCAAACGAGCCCAAATGAACAACATTACCGTTATCCTTGGTTCAGCCACACCATCTCTGGAAAGCCTGTATAATTGTCAAACGAAGGCCCACTTTCAACTGCTCAAGCTGCCCCGACGGGTCCTCAATCTGCCGCTGCCTAAAGTTGCCGTGGTAAATATGTGTACCGAATCACTGGAAAGAAAAGGACGGCATCTTCTCAGTCGCCTTTTGGAAGCCCAGTTGCATCACTGCCTCAGTCGGAAAAAACAGGCCATTCTACTGCTGAACCGACGCGGACACAGCAGTTATGTATTTTGTCCATCATGCCGGTTCGTGCTGACCTGCCCTAATTGTGATGTGAATTTGACCTGTCATAAAACTCCAGCCGCGCTGGCTTCCGCACGGCGAAGCTGGGTGATGTGCCACTATTGCCTCCACAGCAGTCAGATCCCGAAAGCATGCCCGCTGTGCAAAAACAAACTGCTGCTGCTAGGCGCCGGCACACAACGGGCTGAAGAAGAAATTCAGCGTAAACTGCCCCAGGTGCGCCTCCGTCGGATGGACAGCGATTCGACCAAGCCCGGGGACATGCAGGAAGTATTGGCCGATTTCGGCGCCGGCCGGATCGACGTACTCATTGGCACGCAGATGATCGGCAAAGGACTGGACTTTCCTAATGTAACGCTGGTCGGCGTACTCAATGCCGACACTGCCCTGTCGCTGCCGGACTTCCGCAGTTCCGAGCGCACGTTTCAACTGATTGAGCAGGTTGCCGGTCGGTGCGGTCGGCTCTGCGACGACGGACGTGTTGTCGTCCAAAGTTTTGTCCCTGACGAACCGGCCGTCAAATTTGCCTGCCATCACGATTATGACAGCTTCTCTCAATATGAACTCAATATCCGTGATCGCTGCCGAATGCCTCCTTTTGCCCGACTGGCTCGTATCGTCCTGCGTGACGCCAAACTGGAAAAACTGGAACTGGCCGGGAAAAAACTCCGTCAGGACATCGACCTGTTGAATGAGCAATTACAGACGGCAGTGCAGGTTCGCGGACCGATGCCGGCCCCCGTAGCAAGGCTTGAAAACTACCATCGTCAGGAAATTATTATAAAAAACCCCGCCATCGGGCCAATCCAGACCCTGCTGACTGAACTGCGACGGCAATATCTGACAAAATTGAATGTCCAGGCGGTTGTGGACGTTGATCCGATTAACCTGTTATAGTACCCAACCGTTCTGTCATGTTTGATCTCGCCGGTGCTTAGTGTGGTTGTAGTACGGCGCCTCTTCAATTCGCGGCGCAGGAGGCGAATTCAGACAACGATTCCACCCATAGCCTGGCTCGCATAACCAGCAATGCCATTTGCAATTGCGGATCGCTTTTGAGATAGTCGGCTGTGCTGAATAACTTCCCTGTTTTTTTATGTTCGGGTGAAACCTCCTGATGCAGCACCTCCGCGTCATATCTCGCCTTATAAAACTCCATGAATTGCTCAATAGTCAGTTCCAGATTAACGTTAGGGATGACTCCGTAATCTTCATTGCTTTTATCTTTCGGATCGTGATGTACCCGCCGGCCATTCGGCAAATAGTAGTACGCTATGGTCATCTTCATCTCAGCGTCGGAAGAGTTTAACGGTTGTATTGTCTGGACGTTGCCCTTACCGTGACTGCGAGTACCGACAATCACAGCTCGATTGTGGTCCTTGAGAGCACCGGCGACAATTTCCGAAGCGCTGGCCGAATCAGAATCGATCAGAATCGCCATCGGCAGTTTGCCGTCAAAAGTGCCTTCCTTCGTCGTCCTGAGAAACTCCTCGTTTCGAGGATTTCGATAACGACAACTGATGATCGTCTCACCTTCGGAGGAAACGAACATATCAACCACTTCCACCGCCCCGTCGCGATATCCACCCGGATTGTTGCGCAGATCCAGAATAAGGGCCTGCATATTCTGTTTTTTTAACTCACTCAGTGTAAGTTTCAGATCCTCGGTTGTTGTCCCGGAAAAGTGTGCCATGTGCACATAAGCGATACCATCATTTGGATCGAGCAGATACTGCCAGCCATTGCCTGCTTCACGGTACAGTCCTTTAATTGTGGGCACTACAACCGGTCGCCGGGTAACGGAGAAATCACGCGGCTGATCGAAACCTTCCCGATCAATGGTAAGCATCACTTTCGTACCGGGAGGACCGGTGATCAGAGTAACTGCTTTTTCCAACGTGATTGTTTTGGCGTCTTTGCCGTCGATTTTCAAAATTGTATCATCGGCGTCCAGTCCGGCCTGATAAGCGCTGGCATCGCGGCTGACAAGCGAAGCTACCTTCAAAAACCCTTCTTTGTCCTTGTTGATTATGATACCCACCCCGGTAAATTCGTTGGTCATATTCTTGTAGAATTCCTTCTTGTCTGCCGGCCAAACCATATAAGTGTACTCGTCCACCGCGGAAAAGGCGCCTTCGGCAAACTCCGCCATAATGACTTCACGAGGAAATTTTAAACTTTGCTCGTTGACACTTATCACATAGTCCAGCAGCGACATCACATGACGACGATAAGCGAATCTCTCCGGGGTCTCCCTGATATCATTCAGTCGTGACGAGAGCTTTTCCTTGTAAAACTTGACAGCCTCCGCATCGTCGAGCTGTTTGAATGTCTGGTTCAACTTGTCCGTCTCAGCCAAGAGCAGGCAATTTTCCAGGGCCTGCAAAGCCATTTCGTGGAAATCGGGTTTTTCCGCGTAACCACTTTCCAACACGGCCAGTGCCTCGCGGATCATATTCGAGGTTACGCCATCACGCCGTTCCTGCCAACTGACACCTTCCGTATTGGGATCGGGTACGTACATGGACCGTAACATAGCTTGCCGCAGCAATCGCCGATGCAGTTCGTCATACTGATATTTCTGCCTATCCAACAACGTCAAAGGGTAGTAAACTTTACTGTAAGCTTCCAATCCTTCGTCTTTACTTTCAAAATCCTTGGCTATCTCAAGCCCGCGAGCAATGATTTCGTCGTACAAAACCGGATCCACATCTTCCTTCAGGTTCATCTTCTCGGCCAGATCATGAGACTTCACCAGTTCTACCAGCGACTCCAGCCAGTTCTCTTGTATTTTTTCGCGCAGATCGTCTTCCAGCTTTCCTTTGTCATCCAGCTTGAACTCATAAGCAACACTGGCATCCAGAAGACTTTTACGCCAGCGGGCCTGCTGGACCTGTTCGTGAACCTTGTTAAGATATTCCTGATAAGCTTTCTTTCTGGCATCCTGAAGTCGCCCCATAAGCCCGTCATAACTATCCAACAGACTTTGCATCCTACTGTGGATCGATTGCGATTGTGTATCGGACAAATCGAGTTGATCTGCATACTGACGCGCCAGTTCAAAATCACCACGCGCCATAGCCCGACCCACGTCACAGAAAGTACTAGCCGAAACGTTGCCGACTGCCGGTGTACTATCGATTGGCGGCGCCGGGTTATCCGCCCCAAGGTATTTGACCGCGTAAGGACCTGCCCATACCAACAGCAAAGCTGTCAATAACAATGTAAGTAATTTCTTATTCGAACCCATTTTATCCTTACTCAAAAATAGTGTAACCGACGCCGACAACGCCGTTTCTCAATAAAGGGAGCCATCTTCGTGCCGGTGGGCTCTTCCATTTCCGGCCCCCATGATAACACATCTCAAAGGAAAAGTAAATAAGATTTATCTGACGCCCCCTGAAAGAATGCACTCCACGCTTCTAAGTGCTGTTTTTTGGGTGTCTGCCCGGTGAGCCGACCTTTTTTCTCGATACGTCCGATATATCCCCACAGCGAGTCATTACAACCGAATGTCCTGTTTTAACGTCGTGATCAGCCACAAATAAAAAGCCTTGGCCAGTGTTTTCTCCTCTACGATTACCTTAGCCCGCCCCACCATACCGTCACAAAAACGCGTTTCCCCGCTTGGCATAGGCAAAACCAGTTCATAAGTGTTTTCCGCCGGTTCCAGAGCGTCTTCCCTGGTCGTACCGCCCATGGTAGCCACTTCGCCACCATACATCGTGGAAAAAGCGGCGCTCGACATCTTGATAACCTGCCTGGGAGGCTTTTCAACCACTTCGCTCTCAAATACTTCCCCATCCAGCGACCATAATTTAATCTTAGCCGACTGCCCGGAACTTATCAGTTCTATATCACGATGATTGATCGCCACAACCGCCTCAAAACTGCCCGGTTGAAATACACCAAATATCTCCGCCTGCAGTGGCATATATCGACCCTCAAGGTTCGCCAGCGGCTCACTGGTACGCAATTGCACTATACCTGCGAACTGAGAACGAATAGTAAGTTTATCCAGGTTATACCTGGCACTGGCATATTGGCCCGTCAAAGCCTTGACCTCAGCGTCGATTTGTGCTTTTTGAGCCGTCTCACCCTGCTGCAACGCCAAAGCGTCCTTGGTCTCCAGTTGCTGAATCTGCAAATCCAACTCATCCACCCTGTATTGCAATTGCGAATCTGAAAGTACCAGCAATACCTGATCCGCTTCCACCGCTTGACCGTCTCGAACAAACGTCTTATTGTTTCGTGCCTCGATAAACCCGGGTTGAGTTACATATATCGGATGTATCCCGGCCGGACGCAGCACGCATTGCGCGTCAACGCTCTGCTCGAGCTTCTGCACCATCACTATGTAAATCGCCGTGCACCCCAAAACCAACAAAATTATCGCTGTGGCCAGGCGAATATTTAGTTGATGATGCTGCGTAAAGATATATTTCGCAAACTTGACAACCGGGGTCACAAACGCGCTGAAAAGACAGCCCAGCGCCAATATCCCACCAATCACCCCCCAACCATACGGATCCAGAAATCTCCATACCATCATTACTATCGCAACCATTATGAACCAGCGATATATCGCGCTGCATATCGCGTAGCCAAGTACCGTAAATTCACGGCCGCGCACGTCTATCGGCTCGACCGCATTTTTCACCCCCAGCACAAAACGCTGCACCAGATACCACATAAAACCCCGTCCTTTTTGCTTGAGGTTTGGTATCTCTACCAGGTCCATCATAAAATAGTAACCGTCGAAACGAAGCAGTGGATTGCCGTTGAATAGTATCGTGTTCACGCTCGCCGCCAGCATCACGTTAAGCGCAAATTGGTTCAGCGCCGTTTTCGACTCCGTCAGCCACCACAGATATGTAGCCAGACCCGCCAGAACAATTTCCACTACGATCCCCCCTGCCGTTATCCACATCCGCCTGCTCTTTTCAGGAACCATCCACGAATCCGACACATCGCAATAAGGGCACGGCATAAACACCAGGAACAATATCCCCATCTCATGAACTTCGCTGCCGAAATATTTGCTCGTCAGTCCGTGACCAAATTCATGGATCAGCTTGATAAGATACAACGCTGGTGCGAAAAACAGCAAATTACGCGGATCGAGAATCGGTTGTCTTTGACTCAGCTTGTCGATATCACTGATCAACAGGGCCAGCGCCCCGGCAAGCATCAGCAGCGTCAGTATCGCCGTAAAACGCCGATAAATCAGCCCGCTCAGATAACGATGCATATAATTCAGCAGCTTGTCCGGGTCAAAAAGCGGTATCTTAAAAAAAAGAAATTCCGCGCGGATCTTTTGGAAAATATTACGAGTTATTACCTTCTTACGCTTGAGCAGATAATCGGTATCGGTAACGCCCGATATATGCAGAAGATTTGCGCCCCGCAGCATAATAATGAAACTCATCACCGCTTGCGCATCAAATTCCTCATCCGGAAACCGCTCGCTCAGAACCTTGCTTATATCTTCTATCGTCGTCTTGCCGTCGAGCATCCGATAGATGGTATATTCCGGCGGACGCAGCCGATAGTAACGCAGCGCCGTCGGATCTTTAAGCACAAAACACGGCTTACCGTAATAAACCTGCTCGGTTATCTCCACATCACGACGTGCCTTCGGCAGTGACTGCTTATCGTCGGTCGGCGTATTAATACCCAAAATCAGGTTGTCATGCTCAACTTTAACCATCGCTATCCGCCGAAAAAACCAATCAGAAAAACGTTACACGGAAAAACCGAATCACTTTCCGCAACAGCACATATCCCAACGGCCGCGAAACAGTCGATATCTTCGCCCGACCGATCATTCCGCTGCGCAAGCTGTGTTCGATCTCTTCCAGATCCTCGCTGGAAACGTCTATGCGAATCTCATATACGTTACCTTCATCTTTGATCCGGGCCATCTGACCGATTTGAGCGGCTTCCACTAAAGTGCTGCTTAACTTATGTTGGGGCGTCGCTGCCAGAAAAAATTCCACCTGCGATCTTTCACCGCCCGCCAAACCTTGTTGCACCCAGTCGATCTCCTCCTGCGGCACATCCAGACGCAACTGCCACTCACTCAAATCCGCAATTTCACATATCGGATCACCTTTTTTCAAGGTCTGTCCTTCTTTACGCTCCAACTGAGCCGTCAGAATTGTTCCATCTATTGGAGAACGAACCTGGCATTTCTCTATTTGCTCATCATAGAACTTGACCTGATTTTCCAGCCTTGTTATTTCCAGTTGGCTTAACTTTATATTCGTATCGCCTATGGCTTGACCTTGGTTAATAAGCTCCTGTGCCCACTTTTGCCGTGCCGAATCACGTTCGGTCGCCAGTGCCAGATCATCCAGTACCGCGATAATCTCTCCTTTTTGCACTTCACCCCTGGCTCGTACGATTTGCTCGATTTGAACCCCATCCAGCGCCGACTCCACAACACGCATGTCCTTAGGCGTCAACTCGCACGCACACTCTATCCTTATTATCCACGGCATAAGCAAAAGAATCGCCAACCCAATCAAGACGATTGCCAATCTTATTATCCATTTCCGCCGTTTCTTCGGATCATCTTTGACCTTCTTCAGCCGCGACAGCGGACGAATCATCGGTACCGATCCCATCTCCATCGCATTGGCCAACGCCACACCTGCGTGACTGCTCACCGCCGCCATCACCCCTGCCAGATTACTGCTGATTTGCTCCTCGAACCCCTCAGCAGCCAACACACCAACGTATTTTTCCTCATGCTTGATCGGCTGAAGAAATATCTGATCCAATTGGCTTATGTTGAAATACCCTTTCAGCAAACCTGTCAGCTCTTCCTCCTCCGAAAGCTCCACCAGTTGGTCTCGCGACGCCACTATCGGCTTTTTGATCTCCAGACAGTGTCTGCTCAGCTTTTCCAGCGACTGCATCAGAACCGCCCGACGATCCGGTTTATCAATACCGCTCACCGCACGCAAACCACGTTTCACAGCCGGATCGATCCACACCACCACACGATCACAACCGATTGCGTCCCGACCAAGGTTGGCTATCTGATACACCACCCGCTCCGCATCCAGTGAGTTGTGCACACCTTCGGTGTATCGAAGCAGACGCGCCAGCACCTTGCGATCATCTTCCAGCACCGCTGCCCGACGATGCACCAGATATCTCTCTCCCGACTCTCCTGCCTGATCCAGCAGTCCCACTATGGCACGATAATCATGCGCACTCAGATTCTCCGACCCGATCATCTGCACCACCATGGCTACTTGATTCGCTGCACGCAACGGCTTGAAAAACAACGGATACCCGCATTGATTGGTTTTACCCTCTGCACTTGTTTCCAGCCCTTCTGCCCCCGCCGCCGGTATCACCAACGTCTTAGACTCGTTTGCCGCACGTTGCACACCCTCTATTACCAACTCCTGTTGGCTAGGCTCATTAATACCGCACAGTTCCATCTCCACATGGCAATAGCATTGTGGCGCCGCACCCGCCTGCAACACCCATATCGCACCACCACGCGAACCTGTCGCTGCCACGGCAAGTTGCAGAAAATTCGCAAAAAATTGCGGCGGCTCCAGATTACCTGACGGAAGCTTCGCAATCCGATTCAATATCTCCGCCAAACGCTGGGCAGCTTCACTTTCCGGCACGGTCTTATTCCTCGTATCCATCAAAAACTTCTTGTCAAAACATGTTAACTTTCGCAGTTTTCTAAACCCAATTTCATTCAACAGGGCCTGTTACGCGAAAATGGATTTTTATATAACTTCGATAAATGTTTCGCTAGTGTATAAAATTATCCGCCTTGGCTCCAAAGGCCCTGTTCTAATTTTGCGTATAAGCAACACACAAGAAAAAGTGCGAAATCGCACACATTATGATTCTAACAGAATAAACACAATGGTCAAATTTCATCCGTTCTTTTTACTATCGGCTGTTAGCCCCGCTGCCATAAAGATTTACGACGATTACCCGAAAACGCCACACAGCCCCCCCTACCGTTAGAAAACATCCGTCCCAACCCCCGTCCTGCAGGTCGCCACGCCATCAACATCGCAAAACCCCAGATTTGTGCGAAACCGCCCCCCCTACACAGACGCCCCCGCGGGCCTGCTGTGCATAAAACACCGGTCGGCACTCACTAGTCCATGGTGAAAAAACATCAGATCCTTCTGACTCGACAAAAAATTCCGCCTCCTTATGCCTTTGCTGGCTCGGCCGCAAAAGAACTCCTCTCCGTAAATACACCACTTGTGGTATTATACAGCGGTAAGTACAACGTGTCAACTATTTTCGGACCTTTTTCTGCCGGACGGCCCAGCTTCCGACAAACAAAAACCCTGCGAGTCCCGTTTCCACAGCAACTCGCAGGGTCTGTTACTTTACAATAAATGTCTCAACTGACCTGTTGTCAGTTGTCATACAGAACGATTAAGGTCCATAAGGCCCAACATACACACTCAGAAAGTTACCAGCCAGTATGCTAAAATCTTCCAAATCGACCGTTCCGTCATGGTTCATATCACCAGGAATCGGGTCGTCAGCGTATCCGGGAACATTGGTAGTCAGCTCAAATGCCAGATCCCATGATATCCCATCTGGATACTCTACTGGTTCAGTATCGGCACCGACCACCATCGAACCGATTGTCGGCGGCCAGATAGATGTTCCACCAGCGGCATCCACGACTGAATCGATACGCACAGCATCGTCATTGAAGATACGCTCGCGAGTCTTCCAGCCCCACGGATACATTGGGACGACACCAGGATCGTAAATCGCGGCGATGCTCAGCCAATATACCCTGCCATTGGGATATTCATCCTCAACTTCCCATGGCCACGGTTCCTCTGGTTCCTGTTTGAACCACTCATCCTCCGAAAGGAACTGGGCGAACTGGAAGCATGCTTCGTTTTCCATCCATCCAGTGGTATCATCTCCGATACGGGGATCACGGTCATATCCGGCAAAGTTCCAGACATAACTTTTACAGAAGTTCTCCCAGACCAGGGTACCGGGACGGCTGTAGGGTATTCCATCAACATTTTTAGGCACATCAGTCCATATCCCGATATGGAATGCCTTGGGAACTATCGGTGGCGGAGAAGTACCAGTCCAGCCGAGATATGAACCCCACCAGTGGAAATCGGTAATCGGGCGGTCATCTTTGCACAGCCAATCATCCGCCATTATAGGCTTATTTTGATAGCTGGATTTCTCATCCCAGCCGTCGATAAGACCGCTTTCAAGCACTACCGGCGGTTGACTATATTTGACAAACCACTTGCTATTGACATCATCGCTGAAAGGCTTCGGTGTGACGGACAAATTATACCAGTAATTCCACAAAGCGCCAACTGAACCGCCCGGAGGCGGTGAAACCACATCCGGGAACCATACCCCATTTTCATCCGCAGCCATTGACACAACCTGCGTGATATCAAATCCTATAGCACCGACATATCCTGCTGCCGGTGGATTAGTGGCGCCTGTCCCGGTCACAGATGTGTCAATCGTCACGGTTGTAAGTACCGAGTCAGGAATGTCAGCGGGTACATTCCACCACCATTCGCGGGACAAACCATTGATATCAACCATACGGTAAGATACCGTCGTGATGCCTGCGGGTGGATACACGTCAACTGATATGATGCAATTGGTCAGATCTGGATCCTCTGCATATTCATAGACCCATGCACTGGCATAATTCTGACCAACTGTTGGCTGGTCAGCCTCGGTCATCCAGACCATTACCAGTCCATCGTCCTCGCAGCGGCCGCCGCCGCCGCCACCATCGGGACCGTCATCATAAACATATAATTCCGCAGGCATAAACATGGTTGGCTCACCATAATTATAAGGCTCACCCTCAACCTCGCCCGTTTCCCATGCACTCATTGAACTATTCCATTCATCTTCGGTCATCGGACGAACCTCGCCGGAATTCCGAGCTTCCTGCCAATCTTGACGCCTGCGTCAAAAGTTTGCTTAGGCGGCAGTGCCCAGCTTTGAAAATTTCTCAAA
>CAZICK010000108.1:0-11929 GCA_964537505.1 uncultured Pirellulales bacterium | reverse complement strand
AAACCAGTCATTTTTTGGCATATCCATGTACAGATTCTTATGAGGAGCCAGTTTTACAACGCTGGTGGCATGGTGGTCGCGGTCGGCGCCTTACCCGAGGCCAGCGATCGCGCCGGTCGTGAGGATCCCGAACTCGATGCGGTTGTCGTGGATATTTTTGGCGCCTCGGCCGCCCAGGTCAAAGCCGGGAAGCAACCGGCAGTACAGAAAAACGTTGCCGGTGGAATCGGGATAGCTGCTGTTGAAAGCAACTCATCTGGTTTACGCAGGATTATTCCCTTGCTCCCCCGTGATGTACAATCTGAACATCCTGTAAAAGCTCTGCATCGAAAAATCGGTTCGCGTGACGTCTATATGGTTATGGGGGCGACCAAAGGTTCCGACTGTCTTTTTCGGGCATGCGGCAACGTTAAATTATGGGATCCGTGGACCGGACAAATCCGTCCGCTGTCCATCGTCTCGGCGACCGACGAAGGTACAAAGGTGCGTATGCCTCTGGAGGATTACGAGGCGCAGGTAATTGTTTTCGATTCTCAAGAGATCCCGATACTCGATAAGGCGAACAATCTCGATCGAGTTGTCTCGCCACCGGAACCGTTGGTTTTGGATGGGCCGTGGGAATTTCAATTAAAACCGACACTCAACAATCAGTGGGGTGATTTTCGTTTGCCCATAACCAACAAGATGATCGGAGCCGAGGCACGTATTTTCAGGTCACTTGCAACTTAAAAATACAATCGCCGGCATGGCTGCAGTGGCATTGCGAATCGAACAAAACCGTGGATACTACGGCGGAGCGGCGATGCCCGAACCTATTGCCCTCGAATGCGATTCAGGATTGATGCCAGAAGGTGACTGGTCTCGCAGCAGTGTTTTGGAGAATTATTCCGGAGGTGCATGGTATCGCAAAACAGTTCGTTTGTCATCGGAGCAGATTCAGTGGAACGTGCTGCTTGACATGGGTGAGATTATCGCTACCGCGGAGGTGCATATCAACGGCCGCCTTGCAGGAATTCGTGTGACGCCACCCTGGAAAGTAGATATATCCGAGTACGTAAAGCCGGGTGAGAATCGAGTTGAAATCCTCGTTTACAATACACTGGCAAACCACTACCTGACTATCCCGACGCGTTATCGCGGATCTCTTCGCTCGGGTCTGATTGGCCCCGTCCATATAAAATTTCAAAATCCGATGTAACGTATCGAACATAGATTGGCCTGGCAGTGAAGCTAATTCTAACGAATCGTTCAATTTGAAGGCAACATGGAATCCATGCCTAGAGTTCCATATAAGAATCCCCGTCACACACAATTAAAATGCAGGCACTAACTCCCACCGGATTTACTTCTCTCAACTCGGCATCGTAATGGAAATCCGCATCATTATGCTGTTCGAAGCTTTTAGCCACCACCGCTCCGTAAAAATCCGCTGAGTTTCTGAAATCCACATTCGCACTCGGTGTATAGATGGAGGCATAGGTGTCTGAGCTATTCTTAAGGATCACATTTTCACAGGTGTCCAAGCCCAAAATTATCAAATTCTCGGCTTCCTGTGTAAGATTGTTCAACTCGGCGCCGTTTTTAAGTTCCAGGTTCCCTTCTAGAAACAGCGTGAGCTTTCCGCCTGGGGCGATCTCTAATGCTGCCGAATTGCCGAGCTCGATATTTCCTGTAATATAAAGTTCGACATCACCTTCGATCCTGACGGTTTCACTATTGCCCAGGTTAATGTTGTCGTACTTGCCGCTGGTGGTTATAGTGGTGGCGTTATTGATTGAACCCAGTGATATGCTGTCGTTTAACGTATCCGGCACCTGAACTATAGGCGGTTCCCACTCTTCCTGCATGGCATACGTATCACCCGTAATATTAGCCCCTGCTCCCAATTGGATCACATCTTCCGGAGATACTCCTGCTCCCACTATGACGTCGCCTTCCACACTGGCTGAGTTTTTTAAAGTAATATCACCGGCATCAGTCCCGTTTGTGCCGACCTGAAGCGGATTACCATCCACATCAAGGTTAAAGCCATCCAATGTCACAGCCTGATGAAACGTTAAACTATCCCGTGTAAACAACGCGAAATCAAACATGGCGGGATTGTCCTTTACGATATTATGATTCAGTCGTACCCTGCGTTGAATATTATTCGCCATTCCTGTACTGATAATTTCAATACTTTCCGGCGTATCTGTGTACTGCCTGAACCGCAAACAAAACTGACACTGCTGATTCTGATTTATCCGAATTACAGGAATGCTAAACTGTACCCCCGTTAAGCTATCCTCGCTAAAGTCCGTAATACTTCCCACCTCGCTCTCGGCAATCGCAATGGAACCGTCCAGCAAAAAAGCTGCATAGTCCGAAAAATAGGTAAATAAAGCCGTCATCTCAGACTGCGAAAGAGTCCGATCAAAAGTGTAAGGCTGTTCCTCATTAATATAACTGCTGATCAGATATCCAGCGTAAGCCAAACCAGACTCCGCAGCGGCCTGAGCCTGAGCCATCTTATGGTGGTTATCGGCCATAGTTAAATTGGTGTTAATCAAAGAGGAAAAAGATATAGCCAGCACAGAAAACAGAGTGACGAAAATAACCGCCAGGATAGAACTGAATCCTCGCCTATGGAAAGAGTGACTTTTTGCGCGGCTTTGTTTGTCTCCTGGTGACAACCACACGGATTCATCCCGTTCCTGGTGTTTGATATGCCGATTCTTATTCCCAGCCAAAAATCTTCCCTCCCAATTTGTAAAAGCAGAGCCCCCTTAATATTCGTTCCCGATAACTTTTCTGTACAAGCAAAATCTTTGTTGCAAACCAAACATACACAAGTGTAAGATATAAAATGAACAAAAGCCAATTAATCGTGATGTTTTTTTCTTTGACCAAAAAACCTAATACTATATCGCGATTTTATACAATTAACCCCGTTTTTGACACTGATAATGCGGTTTCAAATGGCCAACATCAGCTAAGTCGCGTCGTAGTAGTAAGTAACCTCCAAAAACTCATTTTTACTTGAATTATCGTGGCAAGGCAGGTATAAATCATGCACAAGTTTCCGGCTTTCGCTGGACCGGTAGAGCCTTTGGACACCCAATTAAGGAGATGTGTGCTATGAGTAATGTTTCTTTTGTGAAAACTATGAGCAAATCGGTGCTTTTTGTTTTTGTACTGTTTGTTTTGGCAGGCCCATCACAGATTTTAGCTGCCGAAGGGATTACAGGGAACTGGGAAATCAAAATGGATTCCAATGGTCAGGAGAGCTTTGCCGAATTGTCTATCTCTAAAAACCCAGATGGTTCTTTTGCGGGTACGTGGGGCGATGACAAATTGTCGGATGTCAAATTCGAAGGTCAAAAGCTCACGTTTGTGCGTATTCTCCAGCGGCGGGACCAGGAATTCAAGACCACTTTTGAAGGGGGACTCAAGGACGGTAAGCTTACGGGCAAATTGACCAGTGATCGTGGTACTTCCACCGCTGAGGGCTACCGACCAAGGATCATCCCCGCGGCGGTGGGCCAATGGGATATGAAAATTGAGGTTGGCGATCGCGAGTTTGACGCAAAGTTGGTTGTTTCTCAGGGTTCCGACGGCGAATTGACAGGAAAATGGATCAGTGGGCGGGGTGAAGATACGATTTCCAAAGTCAAATTTGAAAATGGCAAACTTACCTTTACTCGCAAGAGTACGTATCAGGATCGCCAGCGGGAATCTACCTATGAAGGTACGGTTAAGGGCAATGATCTGGTCGGTAAGTCCAAGAGCGAACGAGGTGAGGTTGTTTGTAACGGCCGGCGGGCAGGCGGCGAGATGATCGGTAAGTGGGAGTTTACGAGCACCTCCGAGCGAGGTACGCGTACAAATACACTGACAATCTACCCGGATATGACCGGCAGGTATCAGTCCTTTGGCGGCGCGATTGCTATCAAGGATCTCAAACTGGAAGGCTCTCAGGTAACCTTTGGAATAGATATGGGCTTTGGCGAGAGATCGTTCAATATGACCTTCGAAGGCAAACTGCAAGGCAGTACTCTCAATGGCAAGTTTATCACCTCCCGTGGTGACAGAGAGGTGACCGGCAAGAAAATGGCGGTGGCGGCGGTATCGAGCCTGGTCGGCACATGGGAGCTGACGAGTACTTCACGCGATGGGACGCCTCGCACCCAGACACTAACGATCAAGGAAGATATGACCGGAACGTATAAGTCTCAGGACAGGGAGACCAACGTCGAAAATCTCAAGATCGAGGGAGATCAGGTTAGCTTTAAGATAATACGGAGATTCCGCGAGCGCGAGGTTCCTATGGAATTCAAAGGCAAGCTGGACGGAGAGACCCTTAACGGTCAGTTTATTACTTCCCGGGACGGCCAGGATGTGAGCCGGGATGTGACCGGTAAAAAGGTCGGCGTTGTACACTAACACAGTTTGAGTTTTAAGGTGGCGGAACAATGAGTGAACTGGACAAACTAAGAGAAGGAATCGATCAGATCGATGAGCAGTTGGTGAAACTGCTGAACAAGCGGGCTAAGATCGTTATTGAAGTGGGCGAGGTAAAAAGAAAAGATAAAGACGCCCCACCGATCTATGCGCCCGATCGGGAACGCAGCGTACAAGAGAAGATCAAGAAACATAATACCGGTCCGCTGCCGGACCGTACGCTGGTAGCGATATGGCGTGAGATGATGAGTGGCTCGTTCTTTCTGGAAAGGTCGTTGAGGATTGCCTACCTTGGTCCGGAAGGTAGTTTTTCGAATACGGTGGCCATGATGAAGTTCGGGCAGAGTGTGGAATATCAACCGCAAAGTGATATTCGCGGCGTGTTCGAAGAGATCAATAAGGAGCACTGTGATCTGGGTGTGGTTCCCGTCGAAAACTCAATAGCCGGCGGAGTAATCGAGACACTCGATGCGCTGATTGAATCGCCCGCGGTGATTTGCGCGGAAGTGCTGATGGCAATCCATCATAACCTGCTGGCCAAGTGCCGACTGGAAGAAATCAAAGTGATATACTCCAAGCCGGAGGTGTTCGCCCAATGCCGATATTGGATATCGGCGACGCTGCCTGGGGTGGCTATGATATCGACGGCCTCCACTGCCGAGGCGGCCCAACGTGTGGCCAATGAGCCGCTCTCGGCGGCGATTGGCTCGACTTTAGCAGCAGAGTTGTACGGGCTGAAACTGCTCCGTGAAAACATCGAAGATATGAGCAATAACATAACACGGTTTTTCGTCATCGGTCGCGAGCCATCGCGGCCGACGGGCAATGACAAAACGGCTATGGTATTCAGCACGGCTCACAAAGTGGGATCATTGGTCGATGTGCTGCAGGTGTTTCGCACCAATGAGGTCAACCTGACCAATATCGAATCACGCCCCAGCAAAAAACGCGAAATGGAATATTATTTTTTCGTCGAGTGTCAGGGCCATCAGCAAAACGAGGACATAAAAAAAGTGGTCTCAGATGTCCGTAAACATGTTCTATGGCTAAGTGTGCTTGGCAGTTTTCCGAAAGCTATAGAAGTGTTTTAGAAGCCTTCGTTGTGCCGTCACCCCAAATTTTTTCTCACATAGGCGTCAAACTGTTATTACGATCAAAAACTACTCACTCTCGGTTTGCAGCCAGTTATTGCTAAGCTCCAGTAAATCTTCCATGTCCACCTGGGTATCGCCGCCGGTAAGGTTGACCTGGGCGCTTGCACAGGCGTCGGGGTCCAGCCAGTACTGTGCCATCATAGCGAAATCCGCCATGTTTACTATGCTGTCACCATTAAAATCGCCGGGAACGTAATCGAAACCGTAGGTTGTTATGTTCGAGAAGCAGCCGGGACACTGGTAGTCATAGTCGTTGTCAATGATCATATAGATCAGGCGGATATCCTGGGCCTGCAGTTCGTCCAGGATGTCCTGTGATATTCCAGGTTCCAGCCGAGGCTCAAAAAGGAAGTACTCCAACTTATTATGGTGCCATGCCTGATAGGTCTGTGAGTAATAGCCGCTAAGAACAATCGGCACACTGGTGTAACCTGTAATGGTGGTCTCGACCCAGCGAGTCATCGGGGCGGTGTGGGTCATCCAGTTACTAAATCCAGACGGTGGCGGCGGTCGGTAGAATTCGGTCTCGATCGATATGCCATCCGATTCGTAAAAACGCTGCTGTACAATATCGTCGGGGCTTGGCCCAGGACAGCACCAAAGATAAAGCTCATTTGTGGTGCTGTTCGTAATGCCATCGGGCAGACAACCTTCCAGCCAGGATCGAACAGGCTGATCATAATCAACGTTTAATTTGAGGACTCGGAACCTGGGTTCGTCCAGTTGGGCCGGCTGATCGCCGAAATCGCGGAGCGCTAAAATGGGGTTTTGGGCTGGGGATACCAACGTTGGTATGTTGGTTGTATTCAACTCGCAGGCACGTGGATTTGGCAGGTGGTCCATGAGCCAGCCGTCGGTGGCGTCCGTACCATCAAAATCATGCCAGGCAAAGGGTAACAGCGGCAGCTCCTCGGTGATGGTGTAAACGCTATCACCGTCCACGTACTCGATGTTGGCAGTGGCATAGAAGCCCTGGGCAAGATTAGGTTCGTCGAGCCACAGGTTTTTTGTTTCCAGCGTCAGTCGTGTCTTGAGGCGATGACTGGCAAAAATGTCGCAGTCACCCATAAACTCGAACTCGCCCGAATAGATGCTGTATTCCCTTGGTTCGTTGATCAGGAACGGCGTGATACTCGGTGTGTCATCGAGTTGTGGAATTTCGCGAACCTGCTTGATGACCAGTCCGCCCGCGGGCATAGCGACACCACCAGGCGCGACCTTTTTGTATTCCAGGTCAATGAGGTATTGTGTTTTTCCTGTAACATTACTGAATTCGTTGCTGACATCAACCAGCAATTCGGTCAGGTCCCTATAGTCATTGGGCCAATCCATTACCGTATCGCCCAGGGGCACGAGATTCGACGAACGAATTAGTTTGGGCGAACCGATACTTCCAGACGAATAGACCCTGACAGTAACCTCCTCTGGGATAGAACCGTCTTGTGGGTTGGTGACTGAAACTGCGCCGTCCTGGGTTATCAGTGTGATGTAGCTGTTATAACCACTGCCAACTCTTTCTATCGTCGCTACGCCGTTGGCCAGTTCGATTCCGTCCGGGAACGAATGATGCACCAGCAGAGCCATACCCACATCAGCTTCGTTCACCCTGTGGCGCAGGCGTTCGAGGAAGGCATTGTCGTTATAGAAGCTGGCAAACACCTTACGAATGGCTCTGAAAGCGCCCTGTTCGTTATCCTCGTTTGGGTCGCAGAGGCACGGTCCATCGTTATTGCCATCCAGATCGTCGGCAAGACAGCCGCTGTAGCTGTCGTACATTCCTGCACCGATAAACTGCTCACTGTCTTCGACGTTGGTCGAACTTCTAAATCGGATATTCTCGTTAATGTCGAACCCCGCCAGTGCGGCGATAACGGCAGCTTGAAGCTGTGGGCTGAAGCTGGTGAGATCGGCGTCCTTGATAATGCTGCGAATGGCTGCAAGGTCTCTCGACAACGCCGCCATATCATCCGGTGGATAGGTGGTATGGGCTGAGAGCCTGTTATTGATTTCCTCACGGAGAGTACTGCCGCTGATGCCATAGGGGATCATCCACATGGTCGGCTCATCTATACGATCTGTTAGATACATACCGCCCAGATCAATGGCGGTTGTTCCTGCATTGTATAGCTCGATGCAGTCGTCGTAATCACCGAAGTTGTCCTGAATGATGTGATCGTTATCAGCCATAAATTCATTGATGAACAAGCCTTCTGTTGGACCGCCGCTGCCGCCGGAGTTCGACCAGCCTGGAGTGGAACTGCCGAAGTACTGCCAATTACCGTTGCCATCAGGATAGCGACCGTAGGAAATATCTTGGGCTTGTGGAGGGAATAATCCGATTCCATCCAGGAGGGTAGTTCCATCGGAATCATACAAGCCGATATCATCGTAAAAGCCGCCGGCATTAAGCTTGAAATTAGTATGCGTGGGGCCTTCATCTTCTTCTTCATCAGCCCAAAACAGCAGGTATCCACCGGGTTCGATAATGACACTTTCACGTGGGGCAATGGTTTGATCGAGAAATTCGTTCCACAGGTCAAATGAAAATGCTATCGCAACCGGTGAGTTGCCCGGAATGGCAGTACGGAGGATTCCAAAGTTGGACGCCTTGCCGCCGAAATATTGGATATCAGCAGGCGTCAGGCCGTCGGTGCTTTCGCTATAGTCGCTATATGATGCCATTGGTGAAATACCCAATTCCGGTGGTTCTTTCAACGCAAGTATTTCCTCAATCTGCTGCTCGGTCAGAACGCCTTCCACGTTGATCAGCCTTACATCATAAACGTTAGATCCATCATCGTAAGCACTAAAGACAATTTTGTGACCAACGAGTTGCCCGGCCCGGTCCGCATCCTCTGCCAGTGCCAGGTGCACAAATGGAACACCATAGGTCTGGGCCAAAAGCGCCACATGCGAACTGGGTGTCGCCGGCGCCAGCGAGATAATGCCAGCCACAAATGGTATCTCAGCAGGGATGCCATCTGTCAGCAGAATATCGCCCGGCAGCAAATCGCCGCTCTGATAGGCGGTATCAATCTGGCCGGCTTCGAAAAATTTAAGCTCACCCAATGCCCATCCTTCGGAATAGCAGGCGTTACCTTCAGACCATCGGGATATGGAACTGACTGGAATACCTTGAGATTCAAACCAATCTTTATTAGCCCACGCCACTTCCGACTGTTCGTACGTGGGGAAGTAAAACGCTGTCACGTCCGGGTCGGCTGAAATGTTCGCTTTGACCAGGTTGAACATATCGACTATTTCTTCACGAGTGTATGGGTCCTGACGAACGAATTGGATGCCGTACTCCTGGAAGTCCGGCTCGGAACCGGTCAAAGGCGGCATGATAACCGTACCCATAGCCGCCTGCTGGCCCTGCTCGTATAGCGCAACCTGATAGTATTCGTTTGCAGTCATACCCATAAACGGATCGAGACATGCCGCGGCAAAATCATAGTGAAAAATATATTTCCTGCAGTCCTGAAAATAGACCAGGTTGGAATCATAATTCTCCAGAAGAATAATGGTAAACTTTACCCATTCCGAACCGCCGATACCGCCGGTTTCCGAGCAAAAGGAATCATCGGGAAACTCGATCTGGTTCTTCCAGTATTGCGACGGGGTGATCGTATCTCCACACACGAGCGCCGAACTGGCCACTGTCAGCAACAATACCGACACCACCGACCATACTCTGAGATTTGTTCTCATGGTCATTTTCCCTTTTTCCTTTTCAAATCATTTTTCCCAAAGCCATTCATTAGCGAAAAGGTTGATATCAAGCAAATTGACTACCTCATTGCGGTCAAGATCGCTGGGAATGCAGTAGCCGTCATCCATCCAATAGGCAGCGAAAGCTGCCCAATCATTGAAATCCACTTTATGGTCATTGGTTAAATCGGCTAATGAAGCCCAATTTGCCGGAGTTTTGCTTGCCTTGTCTGTGCCGCCGTAGGCCCCCATATTGATCCTCACATTGTTTACATCGACCGGCTCATCACCCAAAGGACAACCCGGATTGCCCGCGTCAATGCAAAGACTGGTCACCGCATCGGTAACCCAATTTTTACTTACCGGGTTCCATCTGCCCGCCTCGGATTTGAGATGGCAATCATTATTGGCCGCATCGACAAACTGAGGATTGTCATCTATATTGCCTTGGCCCCAGACCAGATCGGAATCGTCAGTGTAAATATCAAGCTCACCGCCCTGCAGGCAGGAATAATCGATGAGTCCACTGCCCTCAAAGCTTTTCAATGCTATCTGCGGCCCCTCGTTTGCAGTGTTGTCCCAAAGAATACAGTTTTTAACAGTCAAAATAGTTCCAAAAGCAAAACTGCAGATGCCTCCGCCATCGCCATCAGCCGAGTTGCCGATGAACGTACAGTTAATCAAAGTCGGCTCGGAGTGTCCGCAGCCAAATCCTCCACCATCATTACCAGACGAATTCCCGATAAACATGCAGTTGTTCATTTTCGGACAGGGGTAGCCCGAATAGGTAGCTATCCCACCACCGTTGCCTTGGGCCATGTTGCCGATGAACGTACAGTTGGCAAACGTAGGGCTGCCTGCCTGGATAAGTACCCCGCCACCATCGCCAATTGACGAAGAACCGTCAGCATTACCTGCGGTAATGGTAACACCGTCCAGAACGGTATTCGTGTCTGTGTTGCTGCAGTTAGCAACGTGGTAGCTGTTATCACCGTTGTTGGCAAAATTAGGCCCATCGTTGGCGGCCAGATCGCCGCTGAGGATGGTCTCGTACGCCTCGATATCCCGGTCATCCGGGTCCGGCTCGCCAATCCCCGCGTAGCCGCCATAGACCGCTACACCGCTGGTCAACTGAAACGTCGCGTTACGGCTGCCTGTCCCAGTCGGGTTGCGCCCGTTGCGGTCAGGCTTGTATGTGCCCTGCGCGACGCGCACCTCATCGCCATAAGATGCGACAGCCAACCCGTCCCATAGATACTTAAACGCGGTTGCCCAGCTTAATCCATCACCATCGGGCGAAGCGTCATCATCAACGTAAATCGTTATGGGAGGTTCCGGAATGAGCGTGGGATAAGTCTGGCCTTCAATCATAGTCCATGTATTATCAAAATCCCAACCAACAAAATTGGCCTGCGTCTTCATTTGGGCTGTTGTCCGTCCAAAACCCAGGGTATCGTCGAAACCGGCAAGGTCCATATCATAGTAACAACTGATCGTGACACTGCCGACACTGCTGTGATCTAAAAAACCACCGCCATGCCTCCAGTCTTCGCCAATGCTGAATCCGATGATTGTTCCTTCAAAATAACAATTAGCCACTAAGCCCTCAGGCCCGGCGTGCTGGCCACCGATGAAGCCGCCCTGACTATTCCAAGTGTCAAGGTTCAACGCAAATGTTACGACCACGTCAGAAGCATAACAATCTGTAACAGTGGCACCCTCACGAGTCATACCTATTACTGTGCCACAATTGCCGCCACGCCCCTCTACGCCCACAATGGTCACGTCCCCGCCCTTAACAGAGCACCTGGATACCGTACCATAGCAATCACCAACCAAAGCTGCCACATACCAATCGGATAAAACATTGACATTTGTTAAACCAACATTTTTGACTACGCCGTCCACGGCAAGTATGCCAATCAGAGGAGCACACTTATACTTACCGTCTGAAGCGCCATTAGCATCAATTGAGGTCAAACCGTTGATTATATGGTCGGCGCCGTCAAAAGTGCCTGTGAAAGAAATATTTACATCATCCTCTCTGTAAGATATAGGCTCCCAGGGGAAGCCGGTAAGATCGATGTCATTAGCTAATATGTAATTGCCGTCTAAATCATCGCCCACTTCCTGAAGCTCTTGGGCGGTAGTAATTATAGTAACAGCCTGTACAGTACTTACCGCAAAGACCAACACTAACAATAAAATCAACTTCATCATAATCGTACCTCTACACTATTCCTCTGCATTTGTGGGAAAACTCTTTTCTCCCCAGATGTATTCTGGCATGCCGCCGGAATACCCGGGAAACATACACTCACGTACCTATATTATACACGATTTTATCAAAAACTTGACCGACTTTTTTCACAAAACACCGTATTTTGCCCTGTACGTTGGGTATCCCTGTGCAATTTTTTTTACACGCTCATAAGTCCTTAACCAACAAGGGGATATGATCGCAAAAATTGGCCGTGTTTTTGTGTAATGCTTCAGTCGAAATTGGACATTCCCTGAAATTTAGTTAATCTTTATGATTTGCCAAAGGTGAATCCGATAAAAATAGGTGTGACGCCTGCGTCAAAAGTTTGCTCAGGCAGCGATGCTGAGTGTTGAAAATTTCT
>CAZICK010000107.1:0-11937 GCA_964537505.1 uncultured Pirellulales bacterium | reverse complement strand
TACAGCAGTTCTTAGCCTCGTGTTCTGTACAGATTCTTATGAGGAACCAAAAAAATAGCTACCCCATTTTAAGATATGACAAGACAGCAAAATAAATCTGTGTTCAGTCTATCTACCGGCTTCTCGCTTCCAGAGTTACTGGTAGTTATGACGACCATATCGACACTGATGGCCATTATGCTTCCATCGCTGGGAAGGGCCAGGGAGCAGGCACGCAAAGTTGTCTGTGCAAGCAACCTGCGGCAATTAGGTTTTGGCCTGAAAATGTATGCTACGGATAATGATGGTCGATATCCGGTTGAAGAATTTTGCGGTAATCCTCAATCAGTTTTGGTGCGGAGTCTTTTCCCTGACTATTTGGCCAGCAGGAACGTATTTTACTGCCCCAGTGCAGCAGCAGTCGAACCGTATGCTCAAAGTAACGAATATGGTGGGCCGGGCGGAGACTCAGTTATTAACACAGACGAGAACTGGCAGCGATCTTACATCAGCTACAAATATTTTTCGATAAATCGACGGGACACACGTATGCCGCTACCGCTAACTTTTTCCGAATACCCTCATCTTTTGAAAGATGATTCACCTTCCTGCCGCTGGCTTATGAGTGATTGGGTTCGTCAGAACGCCCCTGTATTCCCACACATGGAAAAGGGTGGCTGGGGCGGAGGCAGAAATGTCCTTTTTTCTGATACGAGCGTGCGATTTGTTCGGTACAGAGCACCTGGTGCATTTTGAAACAAATAACATATTAATGATTGGAGACAAAAAATGTTACGAACAACTTTATTAAATCCGAGGCCTCTGACACTGGTAGGTATGCGGGAAAAGATCAAATTTCTGACCTGGCGAGAATTGGCATTTGCGGTTATTGGGGGCATAGCTTTAGCCGGTGTCGGGCAGCTCTTGGGACGAGCGCTCCACCTGGCCTGGCCGGTTCCGATGTCGGGCTCAATAATCACGGCACTGCCACGCACATTTATTCTGCTGGTAATTCTGCTTCGGATAAATCGCTTCGGCGCATTAACCATTGCCGGCATGGCCGAAGTGAGTACAAAGCTGGCAGCAGGTTTTATTGGTTACTGGCCCATGTTTATTGTGGTTCCTCTATTAGCTGGTATCGCAGGAGACCTTATCTGGCAATACTTCCGGCAGCAGCCATCGCGGAGATTAAGTCTGATACTGACTGGCGGTAGTCTCTGTGGAGCGAGAATATTCCTGGCTTTGTTTTGCTGGACTCTTCTGATGAGGCCGGTTTCACAGGCAGGTGAATATTTTGCTTTGACGGTCGGAGGCATTGCCGTAATCAACATAATTTTAGGTATGGCAGCCGGATTACTGGTTGGTAAATCCGTCAAATCAGGGAATGCCAGCAAGTGAAAGAAACAAACAGTAATTCGGACAAAGCTACTTTAGAGTCATTCACAATTCGACCGATAGGACATGTGCATTCAGCATATACCCAGACCGAAGATGTAGCCCACACGCACACTGGATGGACAGCAGATACTTCGCAGATTCATCTTTTTCCCAGATATGCTAAAGGGCTTGGCGGCCTACAGGGTTATTCCCATATCATTGTCTTGTTCTGGATACATAAGGCTAAAAAATGGAAAATGCCAAAGAGCCATCAAAAGCCGCCCCAGGTAAAGCTCTTCGCCACGAGAATGCCCGTTCGTCCCAATCCTATTGGGATGTCTGTTGTTGAGCTGTTAGATTTCTCAACTGATACCGGCCGGATTACTGTGAAGGGACTGGATGCACTGGATGGCACGCCGGTACTTGATATCAAACCTTACATTCCCAACTTTGACAGTTACTCGAACGCTTGTGTTCCGGACTGGCTGAAGGAGCATCTTAACAGTCACCATCACGACGGACACAGCCACCACAACCACACACACAAGGTATCAAAAACATAAGATTATTTTTACATGAACAGGAAAAAGGATGATGAAAGAGAAAAAATTAGTATTAGCGATTATATTGACAACTTTATTGGGATTACCGGCATACACAACAGCCTCTACCGTTCAGTTTGAATTGCTTACCAGTACCGATAACATAGGCACGCTGCCCCAACAGCAGCAAAACGGCGGTGATTATCTTCCCCGAACCGGTGATGATATCACCGGCGGCTCGATTAATCCTGATGGCAGCTTTAGCTTTAATTACATGAATCCTGACGGCATAACAGAACCAGCGAGTTATGCCAAATCAACTCACTCAATGACAGGTTCCCTTACGTTAGATATTGACCTTCAGGCAGGTGGAGCGGCGGATATTATTTCCCTGGAGTTTGACGGGTACGTCTCACCTGGCAAGTTCAGCGCCCAGCATCTCGACAATGGCGCCAACAGTGGGACATATTCTCCAACTGCTGCTTCCAACTGGGCTTTCCAGGCTTGCTTCGATTGGTATTACGATACACCTTTTGCAGGCTCTGGCGCCACTGATATGACTTTTGATGATTATCAGTGGAGCGGATTCATCATCCCAGTAAGCGAATTAACTACAGATGGTATGGCTGTCACCACACTTGATGATTCGTTAGGATACTTTGACGACAATTTCGAGTCCTGGCTATTAAATCAGATAACTCCGCAACTTCCGCAGGAAGCTGCTTATCTGTTTTTTGCACAAGGTCAGGCAAATCCATCCTGGACGGATCCGATGATGGATATGGATACAGGTGGCATTGTCGGAGAAACGATAATAGCCTATGCGGTGCCGGAACCTGCAACAACGATGTTTTTAGCCGTTGGATTTTATTGGATCAGAAGACAGAGACGGTACTTAAAAAATGCATAGGAGCCTGACGCCTTGGTTGTAAAAATCAAAACTGTGTTATTATTGTTATTAGCACTGTCTGCGTCGGCACAAGCAGTCTCTTTAGAGTTTGAACTGCTAACCGATCCGAACAATATGCAATGGCTTCCACAGTCGAAAGGCTGGTATGGCATCTCAGGTGACCATCTTATCCAAACGGATGATGATATATGGGGCAGCACATACGATCCTGATGGCTGCTTTAGCTTTAACTTTATGAACCCGGTTGGAATATGGCTGCCTGATTATCCCCCCGGCTATGCCGAAGGAATCCATTCAATGACTGGGGCGGTGACGTTTAATATAGATTGTAATTCAGCGGCAATGGCCTCTTTGGTTTTTGATGGTTATGTTGCTGAGGGAAAATCTATTGCTCACCAGCGATTGGTTGAACCGGATGATCCTGCTGCTGATGGGAATCATGGCCCAGTCGATGGAATACCAAACAGCGGGACATACAACCCTTCAACTGATGCTAACTGGGCTTTGGAGGTAAATTTCGACTGGTACTACGATACGCCTTTCGCAGGTTCCGGCGGTATTGATATGACCTTTGACAATTATTCATGGAAGGGTTTTATTATTCCTATAAGCAAATTGACCTCAGCCGGTATGGCTGCGACCGCACTTAACGATCCGTTGGGTTATTTTGAAGGCACCTCTGAAGATTTCGAATCCTGGCTGTTAACCGAAGTGGCGACTAAACTTCCCGTGGATGCTACATTTTTACTTTTTGTGCAAGGCGAAGCACACCCGGACTGGACAAATCCAATGATGGGAATGACCACTGAGGGCATCGTCGGAGAAACCATTGTAGGCTATACCACCACAGAATTCAGTTCTAACAGAGCTGATATTGATAAAGATTGGGATGTTGATCTGACTGATTTCGCTATTCTTGCAGGCCAATGGCAACAAATAACCGGCGAGCCATCAGCGGATATCAGTCCGCCTTCCGGGGATGGGTTGGTAGATGTAAACGACCTCGCATTTCTGGTAGAAAACTGGCTGTGGGGAAATTAATTTTGCAATTGAATTCCTCTTCCTGGGGGGTATTAAGAATTGCGATGGCCTTTCGCGTAAATGACGAATCTTCGGTAACCGACATTCTTGCCGTAACCTGTTCCCTTTATAAGTGTATCCTATACTTATGGTAACTGCCGTATATCGGCTGTTGGCTACGGATAAGCCAAATCAAACACCTCGTTATATTCCCGGACTTGAGATTCTTCCAAATCACCGGACAACGATTCTTCTGTATATTCATTTATGAATGATATGTCTTCCTCGCCGAAGGATAAAACTCTTAGGTCATCACGTTTGTCCATAAAAAATGGACCCTCGATATCTTCTCTGGGTAGCTGTTTATCATATTTGTCAAATGCTATCAGGACTTCAGGCTTAAAAGGATTTGTCTTGTTGTGTTTTGTAACAACCGCTATTTGGCCGGTATCAAGCCTGAGTTTGGCGCCAATAGGGAATGGCTGTGTTATACTGGTAAATACCCTGATGACAACTGGATCATAGAACAGCCTATAACGGCCATGAAGCATTTCATGTAGAGCCAGCACTCTACTTTTGCCTCGACTATATGTTCTATCGGATATCGCTGCGCTGTAAGCATCGGCTACGCGTAATATCCGTGCGAAAATGGGAATCTTATCACCTTGTATGCCATTCGGATAACCACTGCCATGAAAATTTTCATGGTGGGATCGTACAACCAGCTTTACCATCGGATCTATTCTGTCAGGCAACATATTGGCGCCATTTACAGGATGCGCTTTTATTAGTTCAATTTCTTCCTTCGTCAATGGCTTGGCCTTTTGGTATAAACGCTCAATAGGCGTCATACCGATATCATGAAGCAAAGCCGCGGTTGCCAGAGGGGTCAGGTTCATGGCGTTACTAAGTGTTTTTGCGGCACTAAGCCTTTCTCGCTCCTGCTTCACAAAATTACGAATCGTATTTCCAATTATCATGCTCAAATAAAATACATTGGCGCTGTGCTCCTGAAGGTAGTCATCCCAACTGCAACTCTGCTCGATAACGGCCCTGGTCACCGGATTGTTCTGAAGATGTTTTATCATTTCCTCAATAGTATGTTGCATACCGATAATGTTATCGGCTGTTAATGCTACCCCCGACCGTACGATTTGGCTGACTTTCTGAGATGCTGTAGCTACGTTACGTCGCACTTCCAACGACACTCGATGATCCTGACTGTCATCCTCAAACTCGGCAAATTCATCAAGAAGAGGATCCGTTACCTGAACCATCTTATTGGGGAATTTGCGATTCAAAGCGGAAATATTGCTGGCTGACAGTGTATGGCCGTATGGCAGCAGTACACTGTAGCGATTCACAACATTGCTTGCCAGACACATCCCTGGCTCAAGTTGACTAACTGGAACTACGATTGGCATTTGTTTGCCCCCTTTGCTTTGTCATATTTTGCAGTTATTAAACAACAATTATCCGGACACTATTCAGCAATGTAAAGTACGCCATCTTGCCTATCGGCATTTTTTATTGGCCGTATAAGGCTACAGTATATTGTCGCGAAGATTGAATGACTAATTGTACGGTGTATTCAATTATTACTCGGACAGATTCCTGGCGTAAAGGGCGAAAAAAAACGGGAGACCTTGTATAGCCAGGGTCTCCCGTAGTCTAATTCAAAACTTCACTTATTATCTACTATCTACAATAGAAAAACATCACAGGGCTTACTCGAACACTTAGTTCGAATACCCTACGATCGCTACATCGTCAAGCTGCAACTGACCGCCGACGGAGCCGTCCGGTAATGGGCGTCCTAAGCCCACCACAATCTTGAGCTCCTGGCCAACGTGGGTGCTCATGGTATCAGCATCGTACGTCCTGGTGTATTCTCGCCAGAGGTCGGTCAACAAAGCCGGATTCCCAGAGGAATCGGGCGTGATTCTTACTCCGTTGGCCAACAGATCGAGTACCAGAGGAGCCTCGGTTCCATCGACGCCCTTGGCGAACATCGAAATCACATAGGCGGTGTCGGCCGCGACGGTGGCCACAGGATTCTTCGAGACGATCAGCCCGCCGGCTGGATTGCCCCAGCCGCCGCCGTTGGTCAAGTAGCAATTTGTTGCTTCTTCACCATCGGTATGGTTGGCTTGGTTCGATATAGAACCCTGACGGTCCGCGTTGTTCGGATCCCGATCGTATGTGCCGCCAAAAGCCTGCCAACCGGCAAGGTCGTACCCGACCCAGTCGGGGATATCGGCCACGGTGCCGCTGGTTGCGTCGGAAAACTCAAACGTTCCGCTAGCTTCATCTATCGGGCAATTTGTTCCCACGCCCTGCGTCCAGGCGGCTTCTGACAAGACCCCGGTGATCGTAGTCGAGCCTGGTTTGTATATCTTTTCAAAATCACCGTTTGGCACGAGGCCGACCACGGGGACTACATCGGTGATAGTCAACATCCACTCGCTTGCAAGTATCGCGAAATCACGCATATCGGTGACACAGTCTCCATTATAGTCAGTCTCATGCGGCACTAAGCTTCCTGTTGTCCTTAACGCGTCGCACCAATCATTGTAAACGAGTACCGAAACCGTATCGGAACCGATAAATTCAGTGTCATCCGCCGTAAGCGTCAGTTCATACGTGCCGGCCTGCGTAGCTCTAACTGTAACACCCAGATGATCATTGGGATCTGTTACAAAAGTCGCCGCACCTGCGGAAGGCTCACCGGTCACTGTCCACATAAGCTTCGCAGCCACGGGACGCCCGTCATCCACGAGCAATTCACCGAGAAGATCGAAATCAACAGTACCATCAGTCAGCCATGTATCATCGGCTTCGCCAGCGTCAACAACCGGCGCTACGTTCTTAGTGTTGAAAGTATAAACCATGCCGATAAAAGGCTGGGGATCAGGGTTACTGTCATCATACAGATCGATTCTCCAGTAATAAGTCTTGTTTTCCGAAAGCGTAATCGATTTAGACTCGACCTCCTGATTATCAACTATCTTGGTGGCATAATTGGAGAAGTTGGGATCGGATACGCCATACTCGGGGAAATTGTCGGAGAACCAGACATCACAGGTTACGGTACCGGTTTCCGGGTCCGCCGGTGTGGGCAACGTCCACTCAAGCAGATTAAAGGTGGCAGGTACGTTCTGGCCGTTGGCCGGGATCAGGCCAGTTGGCTTGAACGCGAATTCGGAGCTAAGCGATACGTCGTCGAATTTGCTTTGCTCGCCGAAGGCGTTCGGATCGCGACCAACACCCAACACAATTGTTATAGACTGGCCGATGTAGCCGGTAAGGTCGGCAACGTCATAAGTCCGGGAAATTTCAGTAAGATCCCCATACTCCGGTGCTTCCGGATCCGGATCCACCGAGGAAGTGGGCGTGATTACTACCCCATCTGCCAACAGATTGAGTACCTTAGGCCCTGCGGAACCCAGGCACTGCATCGAAAGCGCATAGGAGGTGTTGCCCGTGATGGTACCGAGAGATGCCGCTGAGGTTATCAGCCCGCCGGCTATATTGCCCCAACTGCCGCCGTTGGACAAGTAGCAATGTACCCCGGCAATGGAACCTTGGGCTGCTACGGAACCCTGAAGGTTTCCGGTAGTCTGGTCCCGACCATAAGTGCCGCCCTTAGCGATCCACCCGTCTCTGTCGTAACCTAGCCATCCGGGGATGTCGGCCAGGGTGCCAACGGTTGAGTCGGAAAACTCATACTGCGCTGGTGCCGGACCATTATCTATTGGGCAATCCGGTCCTACGCCCTGCGTCCAGCATTCGGCTTTTACGACCCCGGTGATCACAGTCTGGCCCGGTTTGTAAAGCGTTTCAAAATCGCTGTTGGGCACGGTGATCGCCTGCATCTGCGCCTGAACCTGCTGTCCGACGACCATAGCGAGCACCACCACCGTTACTATTGTCAAAACATTTTTTCTACACATAACAAATCACTCCTTTATCTTGAAAAATAAATATTGTTAGGTTCTTAATAACAGTGCTCACTACTAAAGCGGCGAGGGCTCGTCGATACGCAACAGCCATTCGCGTGCGAATATCGCAAAATCGAGGACATCCGTAACACAGTCTCCATTATGGTCAGTCATACGTGGCGTCAAGCCTTCCAGTGCCTTTATTGCTACACACCAATCGGGGTAAATGAGTACCGAAACCGTATCGGAACCGGTAAGATCGGTGTCATCAGCCGTGAGCTTTACAACAAACAGGCCGGACCCCGTAGCTTTGACTGTGATATCCGGCAAAGTGGGATCCGTTATAATAGTCAAGTTGGGATCGGCTACCGTCCACAGAAGCGTCGCGGCCACGGGAAGCCCGTCATCCTCGACCAGCGAACCGTGAAGATCGAAATTAACAGTACCATCAACCAGCCATGTGGGTTCGGCAGTGCCGGCGTCAACAACCGGCGCCATATTGTTAGTGTTGAAAATGAAAACCGAACTGATAAAGGGTTGGGCCGGAGGCTCGGGGAGACTGTCATCATACATATCAATTCTCCAATAATAAGTGTGGAGAGCCTCAAGCTCAATCGGTGGTATTAAAGAACTCAGGCTTACAGACTCAACCGGCTCATTGTCAACTATCTTGGTGGCATAGTCGGTGAAGTCGGGATTGTTCGGCTCCTGGCCATAGTTGGGATAATTGTCACTAAACCAAACATCACAACTTACGGTGCCGCCTACCGGGTCGTTTGGCTCAGCCAACCTCCATTCAAGCAGGTCAAAGTTGATACCTACGGTCCCACCATCGCCCGGGGTGATCGGGTAGGGCGGCGGCAATTCCTGGCTAAACGTTATATTGTCGAAGCGGAGCCGTGAGCCGGTAAGTCTATCTGGGTCATCCAGGGCCGTGGTATGTGGTGGTGTGGTACCAAGGCGAATCGTCAAAGGTTGGCCAACATAAGGGGCAATGGCAGCGGCGTCATACGTCCTGGAGATTACCTGCCAAGTAGTCGGCTTAACCGGGGTTACCGAGGAGCTAGGGGTGATTGCTACTCCGCCTGCCCGCAACTCGAATGTCAAAGGAGCCGGATCGCCGATCATCATGGCCGAAAGCGTATAGGTGCTGGCGCCTATGACGTTACCCAGAGACTCGGCCGATTCGGCCAGGTTCCCGCTCTGACCGCTCCATGCCCCAAAGCAATTAAGGGCACTACTGCGACCAAACGGTTCGGTTCCGTCGTCATAACCCCAGGTAAATAGCTGACATGCACCGGTCGTAAAATCGTCAAGTACACCGTCAGGGGGATTGGTTGTGTCTCTCCATGCCGGGAGTGTGAGTGGGGTTATCCACCCGGGGGCATCGACCACCGTGCCAGTGGTACTGTCGGCATAATTCGCGATCCCGCCGTCAGCTAAGGGCACATTGTCCCCCAAGCCAATTATATATTGACTCCAATCTGCGGGAAAGTACGCGCGGACTGTATAGCTTGTGCCCGGTTTGTACATGTCAAACCTACCGTTGGGTACGGGTATATCTACCGCCTGCGCCCAAACCTGACCAACGGCCATGGCTAACATCACCACGGCTACGATAGCCACAACATTTCTTCTACACATAATTTTTTCTTTTCTCATCATTGGGCCTTTCAAATTAAAAAAACAAATAAGTTCCCCATTAAAATCCCAGTAAAACCACATATTCCGATAACTTGTTTTGCGACTTGATGCCTCCTTTCTCCATTGCCTAATTTCAGCCACTTTGCATATATATAAAACTTCTGCCCTCTATTGGGCATTATAGCACTCTCGAACAACAAAAACCAGCTACTTGTGAATTTATGGGATAGAAATACCCCATTTCAGTCCCAATAACACACAAAAACCAACAATTTGATCCACGATTTGACGGTCTTCTTCTCCATTGCTCTACCAATCATCCTCATGTCTCGTCCAATACATATATATTATCGCACTTCTGAGCGACAATGGAAATCCTATTATGGAACAAAAACACCTCATTTTGGAAACCCGTTACGGTTCTAACGAATATTCCGCCTGGAATTCGCTGGGGTTTTACTGTAACATACTACAGTAAAGGAAATTAAGGAAAAAGGCACGAGGCACTGGAAGCTTATGCTGAACCTACACAAAAATAATAAATTGTAGGGAAAACTTCAAACATTATTGCGAATCTCCATTGTTTTCGCTTGTAAAGCCCACTTTGAACAGTTATTATTGCCGTAAGCTGATTGTTTACAAAGCGTTATAAAATAATAACGGCGTGATCCGGGAGTTGCGTACAAAACATGGTTTAGGTAATGAAAAAGAATCCCGAAATAATTCTTGTAATTGAAGCTTCACGAGAAGCTGGCAGAAGCTTATTGGCTGGAATCTTGCGATATTCAAACACGCACGGCCCGTGGACGTTGTATCGGCACCCTCCATATTACATTAACACCCCCCAGGATGAAGTAGTAATTTCCTGGATTAAAGAGCACAATGCCGATGGAATTATAATGAGAAACTGGAAAGACGATGATTCCATTATCGAACCTGGCATTCCCACGATTTTTCTAAGCGTTTACAAAGACAATCCCTCAGTTCCCAACATTGTCACCGACGACCATAAGGCTGGTGAAATGGCCGCGGATTATTTTCTGGGGCGGGGTTTCGCTCATCTTGCGTTTTGCGGGTTTGCCGGTATGCCCTGGTCGCAATGCCGCGGTGAGAGTTTCTGCTCCAGGGCCAGAAAAGGCGGCATCGAACCATACGTGTACAATCCTCCGGATATCAAATCGAAATTGTTGTGGAACGAAGAATTGCCCGTTCTTGTTGACTGGTTAAATTCTTTACCAAAGCCCATAGCGATCATGGCATGCAATGACGACAGGGGCCAAAACGTACTGGAAGCCGGTAAAGCGGCTCGACTCTACGTCCCGGGTGAGATTTCTGTTCTGGGAGCAGACAATGATCCGTTAGTGTGTGAATTAACCAATCCGAAACTGAGCAGCGTAGCATTTGATTTTGAAAACGCGGGGTTTAAAGCGGCCCAGATGATGGATAGAATGCTGTCTGGGGAGGATTGCTCAAAGGAAAAGATCGTTGCGTCTCCAACTAAGATAATAACGAGAGCCTCTACAGATATAATGATGATTGATGACGCTGATGTCGTTCGTGCAATTGAATATATTCAGAAAAATTTACATAAACCGACTCAGGTTGTCGATGTAGCCGCCCACCTGTCTTTGACCCGTCAGGGCCTGAACAAAAAATTTAAAAAACATCTCGGACGATCTGTTCATGATGAAATCATCCGGGTTAAAATCCAGCACATAACTTATCTGCTGTCCGATACGGACATGACTATCTCTGAAATGGCATATTCCACAGGATTTTCTGAACTCAAAGGCTTGTCTCGAGTTTTCCGCCGTGTAACAGGTATGAGCCCTAAAGAGTATCGCAAAAAATATATCGATGCACCTTACTCCACGTAAGTGTGATAATATGAACCCAATTTCACTGCTGCAAGAGAGGATTTCCCAGATAAACAACTGCAAAAAAACCTTGACAAGCTCGATTGCCCTGTCTAGGATCGGGGAAACTGATTGCTGGAAGATATCATCGGCAAAGTTCCGGGAGCCGTGAAATTCCCATGACCAATTTATACTGGAGAGGTGTCCGAGTGGCTTAAGGAGCAGCCTTGGAAAGGCTGTGTATGGCTTGTCTGTACCGCGGGTTCGAATCCCGCCCTCTCCGTTAGTTTTCTGTCTGCTGGAATCATGTCTATAAATTCTTGTAATTCAGGCACTTGTGGATTCTTGACTATTTTTGACTTGCCCACTGTCCTCAAAACGGCTTTTGGCAAGATTAGAACACCAGACTTCGCAAGTTCCTTCATAGTCTTTTGACTACCAGCATTTCTAAAGTGGAAAATCAAACTGTGAAAGCAGTTGACTTTGACGCCGTAACGGGGTAGGTTACTAAAGCATTATTGATATAGAAAAAGTCAAACCAGAGATTGAGCTGGTAGTAAGGTAAAAGGGGCTCCTCATAAGAATCTGTACATGGATATGCCAAAAAATGACTGTGGTTTCTTCATGGGGGCTTTGCGCCCAAACTCCCAGGATTTTGCGCTTTAATG
>CAZICK010000106.1:0-12178 GCA_964537505.1 uncultured Pirellulales bacterium | reverse complement strand
AAACCAGTCATTTTTTGGCATATCCATGTACAGATTCTTATGAGGAGCCAGTTTTTTTTTCTTATGAAGCTTGTCTTTTGGCTTTACGAGCTTTTCTGGCGGCGGCAAGCCTGGCGTCCCGTTGAGTATGGCAGGCGGGCAGATTAAATTTTGGGGACGATATCTATTATAACTATTGAACCACTACGTGGTTCTGGGAAGTGTTGGGTGGATGTTGTCCACGGGTTTCGTTCGCCTGCGGCTCACTACACCGGCGGCTATGCATATTGAACCCTACGGGTTCTTAAGAAGCTGCCAATCAGGAGATTGGCGTTGACGGGGGTGGCATGAAAAAGTCCGCGTGGGCTAAGAGGAGAGACACGGACGAACACGGACGGGCAAGGACATTAATATGTCAGTCGATGCCGGCGAGGGTACATGGCGGGTGTGGCGGTTAAAAATGTAAAATGTAAAATGTAAAATTGCGGAGCGGCTTCGCAATGAGGGGGGAAATGGCGGGGTGGGATGCTTTTTAGGGGTTGATTGTGTTGGGAATTTGAATAGAATGGGGCTATGGTGAAAGTTAAGCCAAACAGGAGATGCGGATAAGAGACGAAAGATGAAGATCAGCCATTACACTATTTTATGAAGAATAACAAAGTTATCATCGGTACTCGCGGCAGCGAACTGGCCCTGTGGCAGTCGCAATGGGTTGAGTCGGCGCTGCGGCAGGTACACGAGCGGCTCGAAATTGAGCTGCGCATCATCCATACCACCGGCGATAAGATACTCGATACCGCCCTGTCGAAAATCGGCGATAAAGGCTTGTTTACCAAGGAAATCGAGCAGCAGCTTTTAAGTGGTTCTATAGATTTGGCAGTGCACAGCCTTAAGGATCTGCCGACGAGCCTTCCTGAAGATTTGTGTGTTGGGGCAGTGACCAGTCGTGAAGACCCTGGTGACGTGCTGATAAGTAAGAACGGTTTAACCCTGGAGCAGTTGCCGAAAGGTGCTGTCGTGCTCACCGGTTCACTTAGACGTAAGGCTCAATTACTCAACCGCAGGAGTGATTTGCAGGTTCGGGATGTTCGGGGCAATGTGGGGACCAGGCTGCGCAAACTCGATGAAGGTGACGGGAGTGCTATAATAATGGCTGGGGCCGGGCTGAAACGATTGGGGCTTGCGGATCGTATTACGCAGCAACTGGACCCTGTTGATTTTTTACCGGCGTGCGGGCAGGGGGCGCTGGCAATAGAAATACGCAGCGATGATAAAAGGATCGCTGAGTTGATTGGGCCGTTGAACGATGCCGACAGTCGTATAACAACCACAGCAGAACGTACCGTTCTGGCCGAGCTGGAAGGTGGCTGCCAAATTCCCATTGGGGCCTACGCTAGGCTTCAAAATGGCAAATTGCTTTTGAACGCTATGATTTCCGATTTGGCTGGGACTAAACTGCTCACGGCACAGGCCTCCGGCCGGGCAGATGATCCTGAAAAACTCGGCCGTCAAGTTGCCCATAAATTACTCGATATGGGCGGCAGTGAAATACTTACTCAAGTTCGAGACGCGTGGAAGTAATGAAGAATAAGATTAAAGGTTGTGTTTATCTTGTCGGCGCAGGACCTGGTGATCCCGGTTTGATTACAGTGCGTGGCAGGGAGCTGATTCAACAGGCGGACGTTATAGTTTACGACTATTTGGTTTCGTCGCGGTTATTGGAATTGGCTCGCGCTGGCGCTGAGTTGATTTATGTGGGTAAGCAGGCGGCGAGACATAGTCTGCCGCAGGAGCAGATCAATCAATTACTGATCGAAAAAGCCCGCCAAGCGAAAATGGTTGTTCGTCTCAAAGGCGGCGATCCCTATGTGTTCGGCCGGGGCGGTGAAGAAGCACTTGAACTGGTCGAGGCAGGTGTTGCCTTTGAGGTTGTTCCGGGCGTTACGGCCGGTGTGGCCGCGTGCGCTTATGCCGGGATACCCGTTACACATCGCGATTTCGCCAGCGATTTTGCCCTGATTACGGGCCATGAGGATGCCGGGCGTACCGGTCCCAGTCAGATCGATTGGGCGTCTCTGGGCTGTTGGAAAGGAACCCTGGTATTTTATATGGGAGTGAAAAATCTACCTGTAATTTGTGGTAAACTCCAAGAGCATGGCATGTCAGCCGAGATGCCTGCCGCCCTGATACGCTACGGCACTACCACTCGGCAGCAAACCGTGGTCGGTACGGTATCGACCCTGGGCGACCTGGCGGTTAAACATAAGATCACGCCACCTGCTGTTATCGTCATCGGAAGAGTTGTCAGCCTTCGGGAAAAACTCAAATGGTTTGAGCGCCGGCCATTGTTCGGCAAACGCATTGTCGTAACCCGCAGCCGGGATCAGGCCAGCGAGTTAGTCGATCGGTTGAATCGGCTTGGCGGTGAAGTATTGGAATTCCCTACGATTCGCATAGAAGCTCCCCTCGATAACCAACCAATACAAGACGCGATAAAGCAACTGCACAAGTACAATTGGATAATTTTTACAAGTGTCAATGGCGTTGAGTCGTTCTTCGAGCAACTCCATACCGCCAACCGCGATGCACGATGTTTTTCGTCCGCTAAAGTATGTGCCATCGGCCCGGCCACCGCCGGGCGACTGCAAAAATTTGGTATAGCCCCCGACCTGATACCGCCACGTTTCGTTGCGGAATCCATAGTCGAGGCCCTGGGTGAGATTGACGATCTCGACGGCAAACGAATATTACTGGCTCGCGGGGATATTGCCCGTGCGGGGCTGCCTGAGTCCCTGAAAAAACTTGGCGCCGCCGTCGATGAAATTATCGCCTATCGTACCATCGCCGATGACAGTTCCACGGATGATGTTACCGTCGCCATTGAACAGGATAGTATTGACTGGATAACTTTTACCAGCTCCTCCACGGTGCGTAATTTCTTTAAGCGGATAGATGCCAAGCTGCTGTCCGGAAAAAAGCTGCGCCTGGCCAGTATCGGACCGATTACCTCCGATACAATTAAAGAGATGGGGTTGAGTGTTGATGTGGAAGCTGGGGAATATACTATAATCGGGCTGGTGAACGCTGTTTGTGAAGAAGTGACAAAGTGACAAAGTTTGACGGTACGAGATATGATAGGAATTTCAAAATTATATTGCGGTACGGTTGAGCCGTCGGATCCGTTACGTTATGGTCGCAAAGCGAAGGAGTTGCCCAGCCATCTGCTGCAATTTTCACAGGATAAAAAGCCCATTGTCGTGTGGAACTGCACCAGAAGCTGTAACCTGGCATGCGTGCACTGCTATTCGCAGTCAGATGATAAACACTACGATAACGAACTGACCACTGATCAGGGGTTGGCGCTACTGGAAGACCTAGCCCGGTTTGGTTCGCCTGTTGTGTTGTTTAGCGGTGGCGAGCCGTTGCTGCGTGATGATTTGCCTATTCTGATTGCGCGGGCTACAGCATTAGAGATGCGGGCGGTTATATCAACCAACGGCACGCTGATCGATCAGGCCAAGGCGGAGCGTTTTGCCGAACTTGGGCTTAGTTATGTCGGTATCAGTCTCGATGGTATGCGCCAAACCAACGACAAATTCCGCGGCCGCAGTGGTGCTTTCGATGAGGCCATGGCGGGGATACGCTGCTGCAAGAAGGCGGGCGTGAAAGTCGGGCTGCGTTTTACAATAAATAAACGCAATGTGATGGATGTTCCCGATATTTTCGATCTGCTTGTTGATGAGGATATTCCGCGTGTTTGTTTTTATCATCTGGTTTATGCCGGCCGGGGCACTAAGATGATGGATGATGATCTCGATCATAGCCAGACTCGCGATGTCGTCGATTTGATTATAGCTCGCACTTCCGAGATGCACAGCAAGGGTATGTTAAAGGAAGTCCTGACCGTCGATAATCATTCAGACGGTCCTTATCTTTACCTGCGACTGCTCAAGGAAAATCAAGCCAGGCGGGCAGATGAAGTTATGCAGCTTTTGCAAATGAACGGCGGTAACAGCAGCGGCATCGGGATCGGGTGTGTTAGCTGGGACGGCCAGGTACATGCCGATCAGTTCTGGCGGCATTATAGCTTTGGCAATGTCCGTGAGCGTAATTTTTCAGACATTTGGGTCGATACCAGCGATCCGATCATGGCTAAACTGAAAAATCGCAAACCTTTTCTGCAGGGTCGCTGTGCATCATGCCGTTTTTTGGATGTTTGTAACGGCAACTTCCGTGTTCGAGCCGAGGCCGCTACCGGGAACCTCTGGATGCCCGACCCGGCCTGCTATCTGACCAATGATGAAATCTCACGATAATGAATAAACAGAAAATAACTGATCAAGCATTACCTTTTTTGATAGCCTGGGAGGTTACCCGCACCTGTAATCTCAACTGTCAGCACTGCCGGGCGGGGGCACAGGATAAAACCTATCCTGACGAACTGACCACCGAACAATGTTATCGCCTGCTTGATAACATAGCTTCTTTTGCTCAGCCAATTATCATTCTCACAGGCGGTGAACCGATGCTGCGTGGGGACATATACGAGATCGCACGATACGGCAGTGACCTTGGCCTTCGTATAGTGATGGCTCCCTGTGGTGCGTTAATCAATGACCGGGCCGTAAACAAAATGATTGATGCGGGTATTCAGTGCATTTCAATTTCGCTCGACGGTGCGACAGCCCAATCGCATGACGATTTTCGCCGCGTGCCAGGCGCATTCGATAGTGCCATTACCGCGACTGAGGCCGCCAAAAGAAATAACCTTCCATTTCAGATCAATACGACAATTACCAGGCATAATATAGATGAGTTGCCTGAGATTATGAGTTTGGCCGAGCGGCTCGGCGCAATCACCTTTAATCCTTTTCTGCTGGTGCCGACCGGGCGTGGCAGGGAACTGGCCGATCAGGAAATAACACCTCAGCAGTACGAGCAAGCCCTCCAGTGGCTCAGCGAACAAGAGGGTAAATCGAAAATGCAGTTGCGAGTCACCTGCGCCCCACACTATCAGCGTATTATCCGACAAGCCCCATCGAAGGGTACACAAGATACCAAAACCAGCGTAAATGGGCGCGGACCCGCAGGTTGTATGGGTGGTAAAAGTTTTGCCTTTATTTCTCATACCGGCAAGGTGCAAATATGCGGTTTTCTTGATATTGAGGCCGGTGACGTAAGCCAAAATAATTTTGATTTCAAAGAAATATGGAATAACTCACAATTTTTACAACAGATTCGTGATCCAGACAATTATAAGGGCAAATGCGGTTATTGTGATTACCGGCGGCTGTGCGGCGGCTGCCGGGCCAGGGCTTACGCATTGACCGGTGATTACCTCGAATCGGAACCGTTCTGCATATATCAACCAAAACAAAAACAATGAATGATCTGCAAAAACAAATTCTGAATATCATCCAGGCTGACTTTCCAATTGAAGCGAGGCCTTTTGCAAAACTGGCCGGGGGGCTGGACAGCAGTGAAACGGAAATCATCAGGCAAACAGGTCTATTGAAAGAGCAGGATATCATTCGCCGCATCGGCGCCATCTTCGATTCCGCACATCTTGGCTATGTCAGCACACTGGTGGCTGGGCAGGTACCTGCCGAAAAGCTGGACGCCTTTGTCAGTGATGTCAACTCCCTGCCGGGCGTTTCGCACAATTATGGGCGGGAGCATAATTATAACGTTTGGTTTACGTTGACCATGCCCAGCGAAAGAATGATCGACGAGACTATCAATCGCCTGCGTCAGACATATAGTATATCCGCAATTTATTCTCTACCCGCTGAAAAACTGTTTAAGATAAAGGTCCAATTTGATTTTATTGACCAAAAACAGGACAATAAATTCGATGTCGCAGCGACGCATAATAAACATATTGTCAGGCCTTCTTTTTCTGATTTGCAGATCGCCCTGATACGGCAATTACAGGAAGATTTACCCGTGATTCCTGAGCCTTTCAAGGCAATTGCCGAGACAATCAAAATCGACGTTGATACCGTGCTGCGGCAGATAAAAGACTGGAAAGGGACCGGGCTTATCCGCCGATTCGGCGCCAGTATCAGGCATCAACAAGCCGGTTTTATGGCAAACGGAATGGCTGTTTTTGAAATTGAACCACAACAGTTTGACAAAGCAGGTAGTTTGTTGGCACAATATCCCCAGGTCAGCCATTGTTACCAGCGGGCGACGGCGCCCGATTGGCCTTATAATCTTTTTGCCATGACCCATTGCCGAACCGAGCAGGAACTGCACCAACTTATTGACGAGATGGTCAGGCGGATAAGACCACAAAAATATGATGTGCTGTCAACTATAGTCGAATACAAGAAAACCAGCGTCGGATATTTTACGGAGCAGAAATGAACCAGTACCCATCAAGACATCAACAGTTGATCGAACAAGCCCAGGAAATCATTCCGGGAGGCGTCAACTCGCCGGTACGAGCTTTTGGCGGCGTCGGCGGCACTCCTGTTTTCATGGACCGTGCCAATGGGGCTTACTTGTGGGACGTTGAAGGCAAACAATATATCGATTATGTCGGTTCCTGGGGGCCTTGCATACTGGGGCACGCACCCGAAAAGGTTATCAGTGCAATCAAAGACGCTGCCGATAAAGGTACCAGTTTCGGCACCGCAACTGCCGGCGAGATCGATTTGGCCCAACGGGTTATTGAGCTTATGCCCAATATCGAAATGCTGCGACTGGTCAACTCCGGCACTGAAGCGACTATGAGCGCTCTGCGTCTGGCGCGAGCTTTTACCAAACGGGATAAAGTCATCAAATTTGCCGGCTGTTATCACGGTCACGCAGACAGTTTTTTGGTCAAGGCCGGCTCCGGCGCCACAACTCTCGGCACACCTACCAGTCCGGGCGTCACCGCGGCGACTGCCGCCGATACGCTTATCGCAACTTTCAACGATATCGATTCGGTTGGCAAACTGATCGAGGCATGTCCCGGTCAAATAGCCGCGGTCATTGTCGAACCGGTTGTCGGCAATGCCGGGGTAATACCACCGATTGACGGTTTCCTCACGAAACTGCGAGATATAACACAGGAAAATGACATACTGTTAATTCTTGACGAGGTGATGACCGGATTTCGCGTGGCTATTGGTGGCGCTCAACAGCTTTATGATGTAAAACCCGATTTGACCACGCTCGGCAAAATAATCGGTGGTGGTTTGCCTATCGGCGCTTTCGGCGGGCGCCGGGACATTATGCGGATGCTTGCTCCATCTGGGCCGGTTTATCAGGCCGGTACGCTTTCGGGCAACCCGCTGGCTGTCGCGGCAGGATTAGCCACACTTAATCAGTTATCGTCGGATATCTATCAAACGCTCGAAGCCCGCGCATCCCAACTGGAAGATGGTATTCACGATAACCTTGACAAACTGTCACTGCCCTTCCAATATCAACGCATCGGCAGTATGGGTAGCCTGTTCTTCACGGACAAACCTGTTACCAACTACGATGAAGCTATGACCTGCGATACCAAGGTTTTTGCCCGGTATTACCATGCCATGTTGGCAGAGGGCATCTACCTGCCGCCTTCGCAGTTCGAAGCCTTCTTTATCTCCGCAGCTCACAGTGAAGAAAACATCGGACGTACCATTACCGCCAACTATAATGCGATGGAGCGGGCTACCCGACCGTAATGAACATCGTGGTTTAGATGACTCATAATTCGATATATAATAACATGCAGCAGATGGACAAGTCTGAGAAAACAATGAGAAATTTGAGACGCGCTGAGCTGTGGGCGGGGTTGTTATTGATTGTATTGCTGATAATATTGTCGATAACAGGCGCGTTCTGTGGGGCGGACAGGGCGAAAAAACTTTTTAATTCGCCGCCTTTGGCGATCTTTTGGGTGGCATTTACCGTTCTTATGACTTTAGGGATGCTGACGTTTCGTCGGCTCAGAGGCGAGTCGGGACTGCTGTTGATACATGCCGGTTTGGTGTTTGTTCTGGTTGGGTCGATGTTGGGTTCCGAAGCAGGTCACCAGATGCAAAAACAATTTCTGGGGATCGAAAAGATTCCCACCGGTTATATGGTCATTTCCGAAGGGCAAAGTGAAAACCGCATTATGGCAAACGACCTGCAAACCAAATTGGCAGAGATACCCTTTGAAATACATCTGCGTGATTTCAAGATGGACTACTATTGGCAGCACGGGAAATTATATATTCAATCGCGCCGCGGTCGGCAGGAACAGATGCCCGCCCAGGCGGGTCGGGAACTGGATTTTTCCGACGGTTTGGGCGGTATCAAGATACTGCGGGTATTCAAGAATTTCAGGATCGATATTGCGCAAAACGAACGTGTAGTTTCGGACGATCCTGACTCAGGAGAGAACCCTGCCCTTGAGGTTCAGCTCACCGGTCCGGATGGGATGGTAAGTACCGGTTATGTATTCGAACGATTCCCCACGGAGGATTACGATCGGGACGGATTGCGATTAGTTTATGTGCTCATGCCTCGCGATTACTTCAGTGACTTAACGGTAACCGAAAGCGGCCGAGAGCGTGTACAAAAGACTATCGAGGTTAATAAGCCGCTCCACTACGGAGGATACTATTTTTATCAGGCGGATTATGACCATCAGAACGGACGATACACCATCCTGTCGGTAACTTCCGATACCGGTCAGCCTTTGGTCTTTACCGGATATCTGCTGCTGGGAGTTGGTCTGTTTTGGCACTTCTGGCTGCGACCGGCGTGGAAATTTTTGAAAACTCACAAAAAGATCGAATATGGAAACTTTTAAATTCACAACACAATACCTGTTGATTTATACAGCTATGCTGATGTATCTGCTGGCTTTTGTCGCGATTGTCCTGCGTTATCGAAAGCTCAGTCATGGTTTTTATGTAGCCGGGTTCCTGGCCGCGACAGTCGCGTTCATCTATCGCTGGCATCATGTTGGCCACGTGCCTATGCAGAATCTGTTTGAGGTGTTTTTGACTATGGGGGCGATGATTTATCCCCTGACGGTGTTCTGCCGGCAAGCGTTACGTGTAGGGTCCGGGTCAATGGATATGCTGATGGGGGTTCTGGTTCTGTTTCCCGCAGGTTTTATTTTTGACGGGCATCCACGCCAACTGCCGCCGGCATTGCAGTGCTGGCTGTTCGCCCCGCACGTAGCGGTGTATATGTTCTCTTACATCATAATGGCTAAGGCCGCCGTCCAGGCCTTTTGCCAATTGTTATTCAAGAATGATTTGCGCGATCCGCAATTGGTTTCGTACGAAGAAGGAACTTATCGGATAATCTGCCTGGGATTTCCCCTGCTGAGTCTGGGACTGTTTCTGGGCAGTTGGTGGGGCAAATTGGCCTGGGGTGATTTCTGGGGCTGGGATCCTAAAGAATTATGGTCGCTGGCAACGTGGCTGATATACCTGTGCTATTTTCATTTTCGCTATATGTACGGCAGGAAATACGCCCGGATTAACAGTTTATGGGCGATTCTCGGAATGACAGCGGTGATAATCACCCTTCTGTGGGTGAATCTGGCCGCGAGCTTCTCGGGACTGCACAGCTACGCCTGACGTCGCCGCTCAGAAGTGCCGACATATCAGGTTGTATATCCGCGCAGGTTTCGATATAATCTTTATACTCTGCTTAGAGGCTTCTGTGAAGCAAAACTATTATGTTTAAGCTGCCCTTAATTGAATTGGTTGTTTTTGTTTCGGTGATATCGTTGTCGGTAACAGCAGCGATAATGGGGATTTTACAGACACGGCCCGGCGGCCAAAAATATAAGCCGCTCCTTGGCCATAGTCTTGCCCTTGCGATAGTTGGCGAGGCGGTAATACTGATTTTCCGTGCGGCTGCCATAAAAGCAATCCCCCTGACCGGGCTGTTCGAGTCGATGATAGTGCTGACTTTGCTTTTGGGATTGATCTACCTGATCATGGGTATGGTGATTCGTCAGGTATGGTTCGGCTCTGTTATGAGCTGGCTAATTTTGCTGATAGTTGCGCTAACAGCCTTTGTTGCCCACCCGGCAGCCAAACCACAGGAGATCGCCTCCGCACCCTGGGCCGTGGCACATGGCCTGGCCATGATATTAGGCGGTGCGATGATTCTTTTAGCGGTGGTGACCGCTTGTGTTTATCTGCTCGGCAGTCATCGCCTGAAGCAAAAACAGATCGCCAAAGTGATTGGCGTTGTCCCCAATATTCAGAAACTGGAACGTATCAATCTTTTGGCCCTGAAGGCAGCGTTAATCTCTTTTACCATCGGCCTGCTGACGGGAATCGGAGGCGTCTGGCTAAAAGCGGAGTTTCTGGGTGAGGAACCTCTCGCCTGGCTGGTCGATTCCAAAATTATCGGTATGGTGATCGTCTGGATGGTTTTGACGCTGGTGTTGGTCATGCACCGGTTGCGCCTGATTAAAGGTAAACGCATAGCTCACGCGACAATTATTGCCTTTGTCTGGATCATCTTTGCCTTTGTCGGCGCTCATGTTCTGTGTAAGACCAAGCATACGTTTTCCGGCGATAATTTACCTGTTCCTGAGCCCGCAAGAGAATTGAACAAATGAAAATCGCTGTTCTTGGACTCAACCATAAAACCGCACCGGTCGATATCCGGGAAAAGCTCGCTTTTAGTGCTGAGCACTCCGCTGAAGCGCTCGGTCAACTCAAGATCAAATTCCCCAACGCCGAATTCGTCATTCTCTCCACCTGCAACCGCACCGAGCTTTATTATGCCGCCGATAACGCCGAGGCATACACTGATGATCTGGCCCGATTTCTCTGCGACTTTTGCGGCGTTCCTTTGGCCGATTTCAAAGACTTTCTATACGTACACACCGATGCCCGCGCCGTGGAACACCTGCTTACCGTCGCATCCAGTCTCGATAGTCTGATCGTTGGAGAAGCTCAAATCGTCGCCCAGGTCAAGGAAAGCTACCGGTTGGCAACAACAAGCATCAAGAGTACAGGCAAAGTCCTTAATCGCCTCTTCCATTGTGCTTTTGCCACCAGTAAAGAGGTTTACTCCATCACTTCAATCGCACAACGTAGAGTTAGTGTGGCAGGAGTGGCCATCGAATTGGCCAAACAGTTGCTTGAACATATCTCTTCCGCATCCGTTGCCGTTATTGGCGCCGGCGAAATGGCTGAGTTGCTGATCCGCCATCTCGTGGACCTTGACTGTCAAAACATAACCGTTTTCAATCGTACTTTGAACCGTGCCGAAAAAATGGCCGAACACTACCACATCAATGCCGCAAACTGGTCTGACCTGAAACCTGCCATGCAACAGGTTGACATTATTGTTGCCGCCGCTGCAACGGATGACTATCTGTTCGATAAATCCTTTGTAGAGTCTAATCGCACCGGACCTCTGCTCATTATCGATATCGCTGTGCCACGTAACTTCCACCCGGATGTCGGCAAACTCGAGGATGTTTACCTCTATAGCGTCGATGATCTGGGTCAGGTCGTACAGGATAACATCCAGGCCCGCCAGGAGGACATCGGACAGGCACGTGAGATCATCGCTGACAATGTCGAAAGCTTCATGGATTGGTTTGCCCTTTCTGACATCGGACCTCTCATTGGAAAACTGCGTAAAAAATTTCATCAGATAAGCCGGTCTGAACTCGACCATTTTTTCGCCGACGAAAACAATATGACGATAATCCAAAGGCAAAAAACCGAGGCCGCTGTTGACCGCATTGTCAACAAATTAGTGCATCGGTTTATCAAAAACTTCCACAACGTCGCCCAAACCTATGGCCCCGATGAAGCCGCAGACATGATCGAATCTATCATCAAATACGAAGACCGCTAAGTCAAAAATAACAGAAACTCTAAGTCCTTGGAATAAAAGAACTTGTAACCCGGATTTCCCAAGTAAATTCGTGCAAAAAAGTGAGAATTTGATAGTATAGGGCTTATGGATGCTGTTTAAGATAGTTTTTCTGTTCTGATATGGAGAACCTATAGTCGTCTGGCTGGATATGAAGATACAAACGATGCCGAACGATTTAGTTTCCAAGATTGAATGGCATGAAGGAGAACTTTTTCCAAGGATACCGGTTGGATATGACTAATGAGAAGAGCCGCTGAAAAACCCGATTTGATGAACACTATAGCGGTCGAGGTCTGGACAGATGCAGGGATTTCGAGCAGTCTGCACTTGACAAGGCCGTTGAATTGTTGAATAATCGACCACGTAA
>CAZICK010000105.1:0-12348 GCA_964537505.1 uncultured Pirellulales bacterium | reverse complement strand
ATGTAGGAGCCGCCACAGCCTGTGTTGTCGCACTGGCCGGGCTCGATGCGGCGCCGGTGTTCAACAGGGCGTCACGCATCTGCACCGTATAGGTGTACTGAGTACTGGCGGAGAGTCCCGTATCGTTATAGACAGGGTTGGTTACCCAGCCGCTGTCACTGCCGCCGGAATGACCGGTGGTCTCATCGAAGTAGTACTCAACCGGGCCAGTTGCATCGGTACCTGTCGTCGCCGTCATCGTAATCTGGGAACTGCTTACCGCAGCGGGAGCTGAGGCAAACGTCGCGGGATTGGGTGTCGGCGGATCAGTATCAGAGTCATACTCGTAGTATTCAAGCGATACGTCGTCAAAGTGTGACTGTGTTCCTGAGGCATTGCGGCCAACGCCACAGACAATCGTCAGGGCCTGGCCAACGTAGCTGCTAAGGCTCGCCTCGTTATATGTCCTGAAGAATTCCTGATGGTCACCGCTCAAAGTCGGATTCATTGAGAAAGTGGGCGTCAGTACTGTTCCGTTTGCCAATAGATTAAGCACAATAGGAGTCGCGGAACCATTGGCGTACATCGAAAGCGTATAGATGGAGCCACTCTGGATGTTGCCGAGAGAGGCCGCCGAGGTGATCAGCCCACCGGCTGGATTGCCCCAATCTCCGCCGTTGGACAAGTAGCAATAAGCCCCGCCCGAGGTATGGTTGTTTCCGGTTGAGACGGAACCCTGAAGATTCCCGGTAGTCTGGTCCCGGCCGTATGTACCGCCCCAGGCAATCCACCCAGCCCTGTCGTACCCGAGCCATCCGGGGATGTCGGCCAGGGTGCCGGTGGTTTGATCGGAGAAGGTGTACACCCCGCTATCTATGGGGCAATCCGGTCCTACGCCCTGCGTCCAATCTGTTATGGACGCGGTGATTGTGGTTGAGTTCGGTTTGTACATCGTTTCAAAACCGCTGTTTGTGATGGTGACCGTTGTGCTACCCAAAGAATAGGTTGTAGCATTGGCCGGACTCGAAGCGGTTCCGGTATTAGGAATGCTGTCACGCATCTGTACCGTGTATGTGTACTGCGTGTTAGGACTCAGTCCCTTGTCGTAATAGACAGGGTTGGTTGTCCATCCGCTGTCTGTTCCACCGGAATGACCGGTGGTTTCATTGAAGTAGTACTGAACCGGGCCGGTGGCATCGGTGCCAGTTGTCGCCGTCATAGTAATCTGGGTGTCGCTTATCGCAGTTGGAGCCGTGGCAAACGTCGCAGGATTGGGTGTCGGCGGATTGCCCTCAGGGGTTGTTTCGCTGGCCGGGCTCGATGCGGTGCCGGTATTCAACCAGGGGTCACGCATCTGTACCGTGTAGGTGTACTGCGTTTGGGGACTCAGTCCCGTATCGCTATAGACAGGGTTGGTTGTCCATCCGCTGTCAGTTCCACCGGAATGACCGGTGGTTTCATCGAAGTAGTACTGAATTGGTAAGGAATCATCGCTACCTGTTGTCGCCGTCATCGTGATCTGGCTGCTGCTTACCCAAGCGGGAGCTGAGGCAAACGTCGCGGGATTGGGTGTCGGCGGATCATAATCGGGATCTGTAGTCGCAGATTTAGCGGAAGATGCGGTGGTGGTATTCTGAGCAGCACTGGTGTCCCGTGCGGTCACCGTGTAGGTGTACTGCGTCTGGGGCAAAAGGCCGGTATCGGTATAAGTGTTGCTGGCCTGCCAAAGGCTGCTGTGTCCGCCACCAGCGGTGCATGTAAATTTGTATAGAACACCATTGAGATTATCAGTGGCAAGCGTAGCCGTCATAGTAATCGAACTAGCTGAGGCCGGGGCAGGAACCGAAGACCAGGTCATCGGGTTTGGCGTCGGCGCAGTGGTATCAACCGGGGGGTTCGGGTCTATCATGGTTGTCATGTCGCCAGCTATGGCGTCGCCTATCATGTAATAGGTTTTGGCATTGCGGTTCCAGTGATAAACCTGGTCAGCCGGAGATGCGGCTACCGGTTGCCATAAGTTCTGAGTGTCGATGACGGTCACATTGCCTTCGAATTCGGGATATGTGGTATAGTTTTCCATTGCCAGTTGCGCCAGTTCTACCTCACTGTAATCAGGGGTTCCGTCCATTCCTGTAGTGGCTATGACAAATGGCATATCGGGTCTGGCCAAATCAAAGCGGACATCTTTAATGAAGTTTTCCATGTTCTGTTCGTATTCGGCTGCGTAACTTGGAGTGACACGGTCGTTCCAGCCCTGATGCCATGCGAATCCGATTATCTCGTATCCCTGGCCACTGTAACCTGGGAAGTACGTTCCTATGTTGGCCTGGACATCGGCTACAAAGTTCATCATTTCCTGGTAGTAATACCCCTGATCGCCCTCGGCGACAGGCGGATTGACGCTCCAACCGGAGCTTGGAGGACGAAAATCGACAGCCAGGCTCTTTCCGCCCCATGCGGTCTTGATGAGAAGGACCTGATCGCCATAAAAACCACCCATGACGTGACCGAACTGTAGTTCCGGGCCTATGGTGGTACTATAGGCGCCATAACCGGCGGTTAGCCCGCCTTTGACAAGGGTGGTGCCTTCTCGCATATACCAAATCCAGACATCGTCGAGCACGGTCCAATTGCCGCCGTCTTTTAGATGTCCATACGTGACTGGATCGTCGTCAACTATGTACTCAAGCGTCCCCTGAGTCCCGATCGGATACATTTCGCCGTGTCCTTCCATGTTGGACTGTCCGGCCATAATGAATATCCGCACCGGACCTGCGTTGGCCGACATTGCCAAAAAACCGCCAAGCAATGCTAAGGCCACAATTGTCAAAACACTTTTTCTACACATAACATATCACTCCTTACAGTAAGAAAAATATTATTGTGTCCTCAATACGCATTGAGAACATACAAGATTTCCGTACACACACTTTAATATTGTCAAACCTGCTCGGCACTCGATTCGATGTTGGCGCAATGCAACTGATTGCTATAGAAGAAGCAAACGCTAAACAGCGCCCCATTTGATCCCGCGGTGACAGGAAGCTAGAAAAGACCTTGTGCCGAATCTAATCTGAACCATATAAGCCTCCACAGGCATACAAGAAACAACCAATCGATCACAATGCTAGCAAATCACATTTCTTTTGCAAGCTTTTTCTTTTATTATTATTCGGCAAATGACGTAACTCATTGGTGTTGCTTGGTTTCTACACAGAATTTTTTTTTTGCGGCGGGGGAATAGAAATTGAAAATTAGAAGGAAGAGACCCTCAGGATAGGCATGGAGGCTAAAAGTTTATGGTTAACGGTAATGTGCCGGTGTGGACGAGAGGATGAATGGATGAGCGTTGATAGCGTAAAAAAAATGGGACCGCGCCCCTCCGACGGTCCCTCAAATTAAATACGTTTAATGGGCTGTTTATTTTATTTTTTTTATATTTTAAATATTGTTCAGCCCTAATCGTATGTAATCGATCGAATAATTTGTTTTTTAACCAACTTGTATGAACTACTGGGTTTATACAGGCAAACTACGTACCAGCGAGCTGAGACAGGCCCTGTTGAATATAGATTATGTGATGCAACTATTGTTATAGTTTGAAGTTATGGTTGTGAAAATTATGTTTGCCCAGCCGCGGTAGTGCCTCTAACCGAACGGGTACTGTTGATTCTGTGAAACATTGTTTATTAGGTTATCGGTCCAATGGCAGATAACCTTTTTGTTGACAAGATGTTGTGCGCCGCAGCCGGATTTGGCCAAACGGCTTTGTGGTGAAAAAAAACAACAAAAATCAGGCTGGGCCAAGCCATCGACGCACATAATAAAGCAAAATCTATCTTACCGCAACTACTTACCAGGCAAGCAGTTAGTCAGCGGGCAGTGTGAGATATTTGGCTGCGATATTGGCACGAATGGCTAATGCTTTGAGGTCATCGAGACGGCGGATTCGCTGTTGGCTTCGGGCTTTTATGATTCGCTTGGCGCCGACAGGTCCAATGCCTGGAACCCGCAGCAGTTGCTCGTAGTCTGCACGGTTGGGATCGACTGGAAAGAATTCGGGATGAAGCTTAACCCAAATCATCTTTGGGTCGCTTTGCAAAGATAAATTATTGTCAGCGTCAAAACATATCTCTTCAAACGAAAACTTGTATTTACGCAGGAGGAAGTCCACCTGATAAAGGCGATGTTCGCGAATAAAATTCTCGGAATGCGTTGAAGCGGGGTCAACGGCCAAGTCAGGGAAAAGCATGTCTGCGGAATCCGTCGGGGCAGGAGGTGCATCGATATCCTGGTAGGCAGAAAAATAAACGCGTTCCATGTCGAATCGCTTATAAAGGCGGTCCGTAGCTAAGACGATTTCACGATCGGATTCCTGTGCCGCGCCGACGACAAACTGTGTGGTCTGGGAACACTTAGGGTCAATTTCATCACGGCAGCGTCTGATCTGGTCCATGGAAGCGATTATGTCCTGATGGAATCGCTTACGCTTTGATAATCTGCCAAGCCGCTGCTCGTTAGGCGTTTCGATATTAACGGAAACGCGGGTGGCCAAGCGGACGGCCTGTTCGATAGCAGCCGGGGCGGCGCCGGGAATGACCTTAAGATGAATGTAACCGCGGAACCGGCAACGTTTACGGAGGATTTCCACCGTGGCGATCATTTTGGCCATGGTAGCGTCGGGGTTGGAACTGACCCCCGACGAGAGAAACAGGCCGCTTACCCGCTGTGCCTGTACCAATTGCATAAATGTGCGGGCTAACTGGTCCGGCTCGAGTGAACAGCGAGGCAGGTCACGGTTGCTGTTGAATGGGCAATAGGAACAGTCGTTTACGCAAGCGTTACTCTGTAACGTCTTTAACAGGAATACCTTACGGCCGGACGGCAGTACGGCCGGGTATATCCATCGCCCCTGCGGACCACGTAGTCGTGGCGGTTCGTGGCTGTACTTACAGGCACAGGCCAGGTCGAACTTGCTGGAATCGGCCAGAATGTTAAGTTTTTGTTCGGTATTCATTGTTTACCATTATCGTTCAAGAACAAGGTTTTTCCACAAGAAAAGACGACAGTTGACGAACGGGCGAGAGCCTGTGTATCATGGTTCCGCGGCTGAACGTATATCATAAATGTGATGCTCAGTGCGTAAGGATCGCAGCATGGCAAAGGCAAAAGAGTACGCGATGGTGTATCATAATCTTGCGCTTATGCTCGAAGCGGGTGTGCCGATAGTGAAATCGTTGCGGACCGTTACGTCAGGCTCGCAAGGGAAATTGAAAAAGGCGTTTTCGGCAGTAACCAAAGATGTCAGCGGGGGTACGAGTATGGCAGAAGCAATGGGTAAGCATCCGAAAGTATTTCGGCCGATAGATGTAACCGTAGTAGAAGTAGGTGAAGAGTCGGGGGGTCTGCCGGATTCGTTAAATCATTTGAGCCAGTGGTATCAATTGATCGCTCGTTTGAAACGTATAATGGTCTCAGGGCTGATGCTTCCGGTAATGATTCTGCATTTGGGGGCGTTCCTGAGTCCTGTGCCGTTCCTGATCATGGGTATTGTCGATCTGAACGGGTATTTGATGAAGGCAATAGGGACTTTGGCCTGGCTGTATGTGCCAGCAGGTGTAATTTTGGGAATAGTTTACTTTACGCCAAATACGGGTATTCTGCGCAGAATGCTCGATTATGTAATACTGAGAATTCCGGTTTTGAGGCGGGCGGTTCGGCATCTTTCACTGAGCCGTTATTGCCAGGCGTTTCATCTGCTTATCAAGGCGGGGGTGCCGGCGGTGCAGTGCGCTCAAAAAGCCACCGAAATGACCGGTAATGCCGGTATCGCGGATATGCTCAAGGGAGGCATAGAAAGCGCCCGAGCCGGCAGGCTGTTTTCCGAGGGATTTTCTGACAAGCTGCCGTTAGATTTTCGGGAGAGCTGGCAGGTCGGTGAAGAAACCGGCGACCTCGATGATGTTGCCCAACGCCTCGCTCAGAATACGGCTGAAAAGGCTGAATGGACATTTGAGCAACTGGCCTTTTGGCTGCCTCGGCTGATTTATTTCGGCGTTCTAGCTCTTATGGCGATACGTGTATTACAAGGTTATGCGGCAATCGGATATTCGTTGTCTTTGTAGGCTGATCGACACGGCATCGGCTGTATGCTGTGGCAGTTGCAGGATGTTCTACGATTCTTATCAAGCTACGGCGGTGCCGGCGTTTTCGTGTTCTTCTTCGCGGTCAAAGCGGACCGAGACTTTTTTGCTGACGCCCTGCTCCTGCATTGTAATGCCGTAAATCACATCAGCAATACTCATCGTCCGTCGAGAGTGTGTGATAATGATAAACTGCGAGTCTTTGAGGAATTCCTGCACAAGCAGACAGAACCGTTCGATGTTCGCTTCGTCGAGAGCGGCGTCCACCTCGTCGAGCAGACAGAAAGGACTTGGCTTGCTTTTGAATATCGCCAACAGCAGAGCCACGGCCGTCATGGTTTTTTCTCCCCCGCTGAGCAGTGATATGCTCTGCAATTGTTTCCCGGGCGGTCGGGCGACGATCTCTATACCGCATTCGAGCACATCGTCGGGATCTTCCAGAATAATCTCGGCTCGTCCGCCACCAAACAGTTTGCGAAACAGTTCGGAAAAGTTGACGTGAATGGCTTCGAAGTTTTTCAAGAACAGCTCGGTACTTTCCTGATTGATTTTTTCGATGAGATTTTGAAGCTGACTTCTGGCATCCGTCAGGTCGCGAGATTGCACAGTCAGATATTCCAAACGCTGTTCGTGCTCGTCCTGCTCGGTGATCGCATCGAGGTTGATGTTACCAAGCCGATGGATTTTGTTGCGTAAGTCGTCGATCTCCGCAGCCACGGTCTCCCAGTCAACATCGGCGGCCTGATCGTAACTGCGAAGCTGTTCGTTCAGGTCCACCTCGAGGTCCTCGAAAGCTCTCTGGGTAAGGTTCTCACAGCGTAAATGGTTTTCACTTGACTGCATTTCCAATTCGTGCAACTGTTCCTGTAACTGCTGTCGCTGCTGATCCAGTTGGCTGACCGACTGAGCCAGTTCGTCTTTTTCGCTGTGCATCTGATCGCGGCGTGTGCGCATCTTGTTGGCGGATTCCTGATGCTCCTGGCGGGTCATAAAAAGCTCGCTGATTGCAGATTCGGCGGTCAATACCTCGCGTTGGCCGAGTCGGTAGTTTTCCTGAGCGTTGTTCAGATCGGTCCGCAAGGCGGTAACGTTATGTTGACAGTGCGCCAGTTGCGTCTGGAGGCTGTTAAGCTTTTCATGGAGTGCCTCCTGTTTTTGTTGTGCCTGCCCCAGCGACACCTTCAGGCCGGTAATCTGGTCCTGTACGTGGCGGTCTTCCTGTTCGAGTTGTTGGATTTTGTTTTCCAGGAAGTCGATCTGCTCCTGTCGCTGCTGGTTAATGGACTGCAGATCGGCGAGGTTTTGCTGACTGGTTTTCTGGAGGTCGAGTGCTTCCTGTATCTGGTTTTCAATAGTTTCGACTTCGGAAGTGATTAACGGCTGTTCCTGCTTGAGTCGGTCAACGTTCTGGTCTATCTGCTGGAGCAGTCCCTGAGTTCCAATTTTTTCGGTGTTGGTTTCGTAAATGGCAGTGCGCAGTTCCTGCAGGTTTTTTTCCAAATGCTGAGCCTGGTTGGTGTACTGCTGAGTCTGATTTTGCAGTTCTTTGACCCGTTCGTTGGCTTCAGCGATGCTTTCGGTGAGTTGTCGCAGTTCACTTTTGCGTGAGATGATCCCTACCTGGCCGGTGCGCGGCCCCAGATGCAAAGTTCCGTTCGCTTCAAGCACCTGGCCTTCAAGACTGACCCATCGATACCCAGTGGGTGCCACCTGAGCCAATCTCAAGGCTGAATCGATGGTATCGACCAGAATTGTTTTGCCCAACAGATGCCATGCCAACTGCTGACAATCGGGTGAAAAGGTTACCAAATCGATTACCCTGGCCCGCACTTGCGGATATGGGGAGAAATCAAAACCGTTTTTGAACGGTCCCAACCGGTCGAGACAAATCATTTTCACACGACCGCGAAGTTCTTCCAGGTTTTCACTGTCTTCAAGCACGGCCTGAGAACTGGTCGCGACCAAATGCTGAGAACACTCGGTCAGCGCCGCTTCCACGATAGCGGCGTATTTGACCTCAGCCTGTATTAACTCGGCTACCATTCCTTTGACATAGTAGAAGTTTTCCGAGTTTTTTTGGCGGGCCTGAAGGATTTGACGTACTCCCTGATCGACACCTTCGAGGTTGGCTTCCATGTCGCTGAGCAATTGCTGTCGTGACAAAAGTCCACTACGGTACTCTTTTGCAGCCGAGAGATTTTCACTGCAGGCAATTTTTTCGTCGTTAACCTGCGTCAACTGCCCTCGCTTGGCGGTGAGCTGATCCTGAGAGTCTTCCAATAGAGTTTCTATTTCCTGTAACTTCCGGCCGGACAAGGCTCTTCTGGTAAGAAGTTCTTCGATTTCGGCGTTGATTTTTCCGGAACGGTCGCATAATCGCGACTTTTGACCTGTAAGACTGTCGCGTCTGAAACCCATTGATTTGATTTCATTGTGGAATTGTGCGGTCCGTCGTACGATATCGATCAGGCCGCCTTTTTCGTCTTCCAATCGTGCGTGGTATTCGTTCAACTGCAGGATTCGCTCTTGACGTAAATCCTGCAGCCGGTTCAATTGTTCCTGCTGGTCATTTATCTGCGTCTGGGCGCGGGCAACTTCTTCCTGATCGGCCGCGATCTGGCGTCGTAGTTGTCCGGCCTGATCCTGTAAGGAGCGTAGTTGGTGTTGATTTTTATTGAGAAATCCCTGCAGCTCTTCGCAGCGTCGATGTCCCATTTCGATACGATCTTCCTGGCTTCCGATTCGGCTGGTACACTGAAGCAGATGATTTTCTATCTGCCTTAACTCGCTGTGGCACTTGTCGATTTCATAGTCCAACACACTGAGACGAGCTTGCGTCTGCTCGGCCCTGGCAGTGAGGGTCACCAACTCATCCTGCCGAGCGGTCAATTGTTCGTGCAACTGCCGGTCGTTATTTTGCAATTTATACAGATCGGCTAAGAACTGATTGAGCCGCAATTCTTTGAGCCGTTTACTGTAGGCCTGGTAGCTCCGTGCCTTGCCAGCCTGATATTTGATAGATCGCAACCGTTTTTCCAATTCAGCGATTATGTCCTGTATTCGCAAGACGTTCTGTTCGGTCCGTTCGAGTTTTCGGAGCGCTTCTTTTTTTTGCGATTTGTATCTACTGATGCCGGCCGCCTCTTCAAAGACTGTTCTGCGATCCTGTTTCGACGATTGCAATAAGACCTCTACCTTGCCCTGCTCGATAATCGAATAGGCATCGGCCCCGATGCCTGTGCCCATGAACATTTCGCGAATGTCTTTTAGCCGGCACGGCTTGTCATTGAGCAGATATTCGCTTTCTCCGCTACGAAAGAGTTTGCGTGTTACAGTCACCTCCTGGTAGTCTGTAGTGAGAAGCCCGGCTGAATTGTCAAATGCCATCGTCACCTCGGAGATGCCCATGCTTTTGCGTGCATTGGAACCGTTGAAGATAACGTCGAGCATCTGTCCGCCCCGCAGGCTTTTGGCGCTCTGCTCCCCCAGCACCCATTTGAACGCATCAACGATATTGCTTTTGCCGCAGCCGTTTGGACCGACAACCCCAGTGATGCCGGGGCCAAATTCGAACTCCGTCCTGTCAGCAAAGCTTTTAAACCCGTGCAGAATAATTTTTTTGAGTTGCATATCTTAATTATGTCCTCCATGACAATGGCCGCTCAAACAGCCTATATCCATATAAAGCTTTCCATCCATCCTTATTGTGCCATAACCGTATTTTTTTGTTCTCTGTTAATGGTGATTATACCGGCGAAGTTTGGTCTGTCAAATCCTGGGGGTTTCTTATTAATTTAAATTGAGCGGGAATAACTTGTTCCCGGCAAAGGTCATACAAAATACCAATAATCTGGCTGAAAGTCAGTCCGATTCCACTGGTTTGTTTTGGGCCTTTTACCGGTTTTGCCATTGCTTTGATTATATCCTCTACCAATCTCGAACTTTTCACCGATACGAAATCGCCCATATCGGATAATTGTCTCGTTATGGTAATCATCTCGTCCGCAGATCTGCTATTGATGCTAATCAGTTTATCCGATGTTTCGAAGAAGATATTTTGATGACAAAACAGGTTTTTTCCAAAGATAACTATACGCGGTTCGGCGGCTGCCCGTACATAAATAAGGCTTTGTTCGCTTGTTTCCACGGTTTCGAGTGTGAATCCCCCCGGCAGTGCCATGGTTTTGATTCGTTGGTTCCTGGTTAATCGCAATCCTTCATAAGCCAATAACCGCACTGTCGTATTTTTGTGATCCAACAATTTCCCGAGGCTCGCAGCCGCTTTGATGTCGTCGGCGACCAGATGCAAAGACTGAATCGCCAATTTTTGGCAGGGGTGATCGTCGTCCTGAGCTATTTTGATGAGGGTGTCAATGGCCTTGCGGTCTCCCAGGTGTATCGCCGTTCGGGCCGCATAATAACCGATTTTGCCCGGATCGTCTTTGTACCACTGCTCCAAATACTTCAGTGCGTACCGGCCAATGACCTCCCACGTCATGGCAATCGCTTCATAATCAGCATCTTTCCGCGCAGCACTTTCGTTTAATTGTCTCAGGGTCATTTCCTGAAAAGCTGAACTCTGCTGAAGATACAGCCCCAACAAAACCTTGACAAAATACTCGTGTTGATTGCGATAATTGTCCGGGATAGTTATGTTCAGGTAGTTACGGGTGGCCTCGGCAACTTTTTTGCCTCCGACAATCTGAAACCGTGTGTTGATACATTGTTGAAGCTGCTGTGCCACTTTTGAATTTGGCTCTAATAGCGCCAATTGAATTTTTCGGTCATATCGCGAGCGACCTCCGCCCAGCACGACGCCACGTATCGGAGTCGGTTTTTGCGAGTCGTTCGGCGATGATGGAAATGGATTGATAAATATCGGGCCGGCGGCCACTGCCGTCGTTCGTCCCGCAACAGCCCGACTTGTCGTTTGGCCCGGGACTACTATCTGCAATTCCGTCAGAAATAATGTTCCCCCCTGTAATGAGGTCGTCTGCGTGGACCACGGAATATATACCTCAACGTCAAATCGCGAACCTTTTGGCAGTCCTGCTCCTACAGTACCGGCAACCTGCACCACCGCCGTAGTGCGACTGTTGATAATGGCCTCAGCGGACATATCAGCATACTCAGCCGGCAGATAATTTTTATCCTTGAGCTTACGCAAATGCATCAACAAATATTCCATTACCGACTGTGGGCATTCGCCCGAACCCGTTCCCGGCAGACCCCACACTATGGAATGGCCCAGCACCTGCGTACTTTCATACCCGACCAACTCGCAGTAATCGCCCACCGTCGGCCCCAGCGATTGTCCGGTCGTGGACGGTTCACCCTGCGGTGGAAGGTTGGGGTCTTTGGATTTCGGAGTATTGCAGCCGTAACTCATTACTGCCAATAGAATTAACGAAATATAAGTTTTTGTGTTTTCCCTACGGCAGTCCATACTTCACTCTCATTATTGTCTTGTAGTTTTGGTGTTTATCGGACTATAGCGGCTTGTTCCTTTAATATTATGGGCCTAACCGGCCCAATTGCAAGCGTTAACCCGAATATTTCATAGAATTTTTCTATTTTTTGATGGACAAAAGGCCTAACTGTTTGTAGTATAAGTAGTTATACTAGAAGCCATACTCCAACAGAAAGGCTATTTCTATGACAGACTGTACCTCACAACCGTTGCTGTTTTCAAGTCTCGGCTCCAAAAAAATCCAGGCTGATTTCAACGGCGGCAGTCTCACCTCCGCCACCGCCCAAGTCACCAGCATTCGCCTCAAGCTGCTTAAAATTGGAGCACGCATTACGTGTTCGGTTCGCCGGATCGTGCTGCATCTGGCTGGCGGCTATCCATACAAAGAGCTTTTTGCCGAAGTTCTGAGCCGATTGGGTTCTGCCTTCCTGCCGCGTCTGGCGTCGGGGTGAGTCGATGAAAATCCCGGTTAGCCTCTGGGGGGTAGGGGGGAGTGTGCGCCGAGTGTGCCGAATCCGGCATTTTCCCGCCCCATTCGAGAAAAATCCCCCTCCGTCGTGAAAATCGATACCCCTATGAAATATGCAGGTTAACCCACGCGGACCTTTGTGCATCATTCCCCCAGCACGGCAATCTCATCCCCCGTCATTGCGAAGGAGCGCAGCGACTGCGGCAATCTCTCTGTCATTCCCACCCACAACTGTCACCCCCGCGAACAGGCTGTGTCGCAATTCGCTTGGGGTTCGGTCATTTTAA
>CAZICK010000104.1:0-12480 GCA_964537505.1 uncultured Pirellulales bacterium | reverse complement strand
GAAGAAACCAGTCATTTTTTGGCATATCCATGTACAGATTCTTATGAGGAGCCGTTTTTATCTTTTTGGATTTTGCTCTCCCACTTGGCGATCTCTTTGAGTCGTTCCATAATATTCAAATGCTGCGTACATTTTTCCTCGCAACGCCCGCATTCAGTACAATCGCCCGCCTCCCCCTGCCTGTCAGCCAGCAAACCCCAAACATACTGCTCGTCAACAAGTTTAATCATCTCCCTTGTGCTCTTACCCAACAGAAGTTTCTTGTTATAGAACTGCAGATAAGAGGCAATGGGAATATTTTGAGGACAGCCGCTCTCGGCGGTTCCATCCGGGCGATCGGGCAAACTAAGGCAATAACCGCAACCGGTACACAACTCATCCATACCCAGGGCAACACGTTTTCGTATCTGCTCAAATTCTTCCCGGCCAAAAGGTCTGCTCTCATCCGCTACCCTGCAGGCCATATCTATATGAGCTTTGGTGGTAAAACCGTTGAGCATCGCCGTTATTTCCGGACAACTCAGGCAAAATCGCAGGGCCGCCTCTACCGGCGTCTCATTTCCGCTGCTCAGATACGTCAGACTGTCCGCACATTGCGGTATCGTCCCTCCCGCCAGCGGATTCATCACCGATACCCCCAATCCCATCTCGTACGCCTTCCGCACCGCCTCCCAGCGATACGGAAAATTAAGTATATTCACCCCCATCAGCACCCCTTCGAACTCATTCTTACTGAGTATCCAACTGACCTTATCGCCCGGCAGATGGGTCGAAATCATAATATGATCGATCAAACCCTCCTCTTTGCACTTCAACAGACCTTCGTACAGCCCTCCCTTTTTCATGGCCGACTCATAATGGGCCATCTTGCGAACACACCAGACAAAATAGAAATCTATTCTTTCCAGATTCAGCCGCCTCAGCGATTTCTCCACCGCCGCACGGGCCTGATCGACCGTACCAATCGAGGTCGGCATACCCTTGGTCGCAACGCATATCTTATCCCGCACCCCCTGCATCTGTTTGAGTGCCAATCCAAAAATACTCTCGCTTTGATCATTGCAATAAGTCGGTGCGGTATCGAAATAGTTGATCCCTTTCTCCCAGGCGTACAGAAGCAATTGAGCGTTTTTTTCTTTCGGCTGCTTCATATCAAACCGCATCCCCCCGAACCCCACCGCCGAAACCTCCTTACCCGTCCTGCCATAACGCCTGTAAATCACCCGTTTTATACCCCTTTCTCAACAACAAAACGCCAACTTTCAACCAACCGAACCATCATTATCGCTGCCCACCTTCCCTGCCTGGCACGCTTCGGTATTTTCATTTCACTACATTTTTTTGTGCTTCCCACCTTTTTTCCACAAACACAAATCTTTGACAAACTCACGCCAGCCAACAAAAGAATATACAGAAAAAATCATAAACAACAACCCAAATATATATTTCATATACCTTCCATAATCAGGTTCGATGTGCCCCGCAACTACCATTTCCATACCAGAACGTTCATACAAAAACAATTTTACCGCCATGAACAGACAGAATCCCGCCGGGATAAGCAGTCCCACGGCAACCAGGCCATGCCCCCACAGCTTCGGTCGAATCGGATTTCCCTTAGTTACTTGCAAAAAGAACCAACCAACCATCCCGGCAAAAATAGCTATGCCGACTGGTATCAGAAGTAAATGGGGCGATGCCTTGTAGTATTCGATCGATTCCACAAACTTGTCCATGTCCAAGGACAACGCAATCAAAATCCAGGCACAACCCACACATATATGACAAAACTTTCTATGCTTCTTCCAACGCATTCACTTATTTTCCAGACATATATATACGTTAACTTTCGCAGTTTTTTAACCCAAATTCCATCCAACAGGGCCTGTTACGCAAAAATAGATTTTTATATGCTCTCCATAAATGTTTCGTTAACCTATAAGATTATTGGTCCTGGTCCCGGCAGGCCCTGTCCTGACTTTGCGTATAAGCAACACACAATAAAAAGTGCGAAGTCGCACTTATAAAGTGCTTTTTTGTTTATCTCTGCCCAGAACAGCCGCCGAGATGCAAAAATTATCCTAAACTCTATCTATACATATATATATGTCGATCAGATTTGTACCCAAAATTAAGCTAAATCTTTCGATAAAGTCCGAAAACTTGGCCTTTTCAAACTCAACTTTCATTCAGTACGTGCACAAATTTTCACAATTATTGGCCAACCACTGGACAAACGACCGATAATAACCGATAATGCAGGGTGTTTGTGAAAAAGCGAGCCTCTGACTCGATTTCGCAGAGGCTCTTAACTGTTTGTTTATAGTAAGGGAAAAACCATGGCTCAGACTGTTCGCAGCAGGCTTGAAGCTGCCACAAGAGAGCTTCGCCGATATGATCAGGCCCACCTAATGCAGTTTGTGGAGCAACTCAGCCGGGAAGAAAAGTTACAATTATTACAGGATATCGAAGCCCTTGACCTAAAGCTTATTGGCGAGTTGGTTGATCGATACGTTCTGCGGGAACCGAAAGTCGAGTTGCCAAAACAGGTACTGCCGGCCCCGGTGTACCCGGCACATCCCCTGCCGGGGCAACGGGAAAAGTACCAGCTTGCACGGCAGCGGGGCGAACGGCTGATCGCCGAACATAAGGTCGCCGCTTTTGCGGTCTCCGGCGGAATGGGCACCCGGCTGAAGTTTGACGGGCCTAAAGGAAATGTCCCCGCTACTCCGTTGCGAAACAAAACGCTCTTTCAGATTTTTGCCGAGAGCATCGTCGCCACCCAGCATCACTACAATTGCATTGTTCCATGGTATATCATGACCAGTCCTGCAAATCATGAAGACACGGTCCGTAGCTTCAGAGAAAACAATTATTTCGGTCTTGATCCGGACAACGTTATGCACTTCCCGCAGGGCATGATGCCATGTTTCGACAAAAACGGCAGGATGCTGCTGGCTGCGCCGGGACGATTGGCCACCTCGCCAGACGGCCACGGCGGTTCGCTTAGAGCACTTTATAACAGTGGGGCACTGGCGGATATGGCCCGGCGGGGGGTTGAATACATCAGCTATTTCCAGATTGACAATCCACTGGTCTATACCGTCGATCCGCTCTTTATCGGCTTGCACGCCATGGACTCGGCGGAAATGTCCAGCAAAGCGGTACTAAAATGCGAGCCTTTGGAAAAAGTTGGCAACTTCGCTGTCATCAATGATCGGGTAACGGTAATCGAGTACAGTGATCTGCCGGACAATTTGGCTTACCAACGCCGCGACGACGACAGATTGATGTTCGAATGGGGCAGTATTGCCATCCATATTATCAACCGGAGTTTCGTCGAGCGGATCAATACCCGCGGGTTTTCGCTGCCGTGGCATCGTGCCGACAAACGCGTCCCATATATCGACGAAAACGGAAATCTCATTGATCCCAGCCAGCCCAACGCCGTCAAATTTGAAACATTCGTTTTTGACGCGCTGCCTTTGGCGGAAAAATCGATCATTCTCGAGATCATTCGCAACGAACAGTTTGCACCTATCAAGAACGCTTCCGGGGTTGACAGTCTGCCGTCTTCTCAGGCGCTGCAAATCGACAGGGCCGCACGCTGGATGACCATGGCAGGTATCAATGTGCCACGAAAACCCGACGGCTCTCCTGACGTACTCATCGAAATCTCGCCGCTCTTTGCCCTTGACGCCGACGAATTGGCCAGAAAATACGCCCAACTGCGACCCCTCAAAAAAGGCGATATGGTCTATCTGGGATAACACAAAACCGAATGACATGCCCGCCTGCAGGTGAGCGAAACGTAATGCTCCGGGCCATGCCAAACTGCGGTCCATCGGGCCGCTTATATGCCCTCAACGATATTCATCAAAATCGCGACATCGACTTTTTCCAGGCTATCGACGATCAGGTCCGCCCGGGCCAGATTCTCGGCGGTAGTCGAATTGGTTACTGCGACGCACTTACATCCGGCGGCCTTTGCCGCCTGCACCCCGTTGGGCGCATCCTCTATTACTACGCACCTTTTGGCCGAAACCGACAGCCGTTCAACCGCCTGCTGGAACAATTCCGGATGCGGCTTTTTGTTTTTCACTTCACTGCCGGTGATATAGACTAATTGTTCGTAGGGAACTTTTGCCGATCGCAGAGCCGCTTCGGATTTCTCGCGGGTACTGCTCGTGGCTATGGCTACGCGAAAATCATCACGCGCCATCGCCCCGCGAATCAACTCCAAAACGCCCGGAAAGGCAGGCAATGGCCTTTCCTTCAACAACTGCAGGAAATTGTCCTGACGCAACTGGCTCGCCTTGTCCACCTGTGATTCGCTCAATTCCAAACCATGCACCCGCGCCGCCGCCAACATATACTCCTGGGCGCCACGTCCCAGCCCAGCCTCGAAATCCACGGGCCGTACCCGGACGCCGAACAACTCCGCGAACACCTTGATCGACACCTCCACGTTCACCGCTTCCGTATCGACGATCACACCATCGACATCTAATATCAAACCATACACACTCATAATGATTGTGTTTTCCCATCTTCTTATTAGGCGGATTAATCAACTTTGATTTTGAATTCGCAAAGAGCTTCCACGACCGACTTGATCGCGAGAGCTTTTTTATATGTTACTATATCTTTTGCTTTAACAACATCAGATTTTAAGGAACTTTCGGGGATTGCCAGTAAGATATTGCAATCTCGAAATCTCCGAACCGTCTCCCTTCTATGTGCCAGGTACTCAGGTGTCCAGAAGCCGATGATTTCCATAAGTACTTCGCGGCCGTCCTTATGGCGGAAGACAAAATCGGGCACAAAAGTCGTCTGGTTTTCATGCAGTATTTCACCTTCACGGATTAGCCGCCAGCCATCTCTTTCGCCTCCGAATTCTTTTGCGAATGCTTCCTCGACAGAAGAGTCAAATTCATCCGGCTGCGGCAAATAACTGCTGAAGCCATCTTTGTCAGACAGGCTTAACCTGGCTGTCCCATTCCAGGGTGTTTTGATAGTTGCCGACATCCTCCAGCCTTTGCAGGCCAATAGTGCGGGTAAAAACCTTGCGAAGCTGATCCCATATCGGCGAGTCTCATGGAGCACAGACAGCGGACCCGACAAAACCATCTCATATTGTGAAGGGCCGATTCTTTTGATCTCATGAAGCAATCGGGCCAATTTCGCATAGCGAAGAATGGTCTTAAAATCACCGCTTGCCCAAATCCGCATTGTCTGGGCCTTATAAAGAGCAGCCTGTAGTTGTGCGACATTGTAACGTGAAAGAAATTCAGATGCGCCAGAGTACCCCTCAAATTCCTTTAGCCGCTGGTACTCCATCACATCGGCATACAGGCATTGTTCAATTTCATCCCAGGGCTTTTCAAGCTCTTTGGCGATTTTGTGTTTTATATCATTTTCTACGTGTTCAAACAACTGATCTCTCTGACTGACTAAAGGATGAAATTGAGCGGCTTTTGAGAATACCTGGAGTCTGAGCCTGGCCGCATTTCCATCAGGATCGGTGTAATAGACGCTTTTGTCATCCAGAAGTTTGCAAAAAGCGTCAATTCTACGAATAGGACAGTCTGCTTCATCTTGGAATAATTTCTCGACCTGCTTATGCAACTGGCGGCGCTGCTGTCCGATGCCATTGGCATAGATAGAGAGCATCTGTTCGGCAAATTCAAAATAATGCCGATGTGCGTTCCGTTTAAGTTTGTCGGGAAAAACCTGGGCCGCCTTAAACTCTACGATGGATTGTTCGCTCGTAAGCATCGCTTCTCCGTCTTGACCGCGACCTGTGTACCTCTTTTGTATTTTCGCAGACAACCTCATAAAGTGTTGCCTGGCTGCCGCCGTTTTTACGCAAAATCCTGCCCAGTCTTTGTTTGGCTTGACGTGTTGAGCCTTGTCCGCCGATAACCACCCCTATCTTAGCTTCAGGAACATCCACACCCTCATCCAGCACTTGATTAGCCACCAACACCTTAAACATACCTCTTGCAAAACCATCAAGCACGGCAAGACGTTCTTTTTTGCCGGTATGTGATAATATCGTAGGTGCCAGGAATCTCTTTGAAACTTCGATAGCCATGGCATTGGAACCGACAAAAACAAGGGTTTGCTGACCATTATGCAGCCGGAAGATATCTTCCAGCACTCTGAGCTTTTCCTCGGCCCTTGACTCGATGGATGTTTTTAAGTGATATGCCTTCTGTGCATGCCTTGCCTTTGGGTCTTTGCCGGTTTCCTTACATAATTCCTGCCAGTTATAACCTGGGTTTTCTTCACGTTGCGAAACAATATATTCTCTGATTATCCGGCTGCACTGGCTATAAACTTGCTGTTCCTCGTCATTAAGGGCCACCGGAATTCTTATCACATCAAAATCGGCAAGAGTCGATCCTTTAGCTCGCCTGAAAGGCATGTTATAGACAACAGGCCCAATCAAAAAATCCAGGTCCTTATGCAGACCGTCTGATCTTTCAGGGGTGGCGGTCAATCCCAGCCGCATAGAAGCGGTGCTGAGAATAGCGGCTTCCCTGCGGCATCTGCCCGGCAGATGATGTTCTTCGTCAAAAACCAAAAGACCGAATCCCGCACCCATCCTGCTTATATGAATATAGGCACTGTCGTAGGTGGTGACTGTAACCGGTCTTATATCGAAGGTATTGTCACCGACAATACCGGCATCGTAGCCCAGCCCTTTGAGTATCTTGCGATGCCACTGATACATCAGGTCCCTCACCGGTGCGACCACAAGTGTTGCTGTCTTGGTTTGGGCCATAACCGCCAAAGCTACTTCGGTTTTGCCGGTACCGGTAGGCATGATAACCTGGCCGCGACGGCCTGATTGTGTCCAGTTATCCAGGGCTTCACTTTGTTCTGGCCTCAGTGTTGGCAGATCGACTTTAGGCCAATGAACCGACGCTGGTTGCATTACCTCATCACGGAAGTTGGCGGTTTGAGACAGTTTCTCCTTAATACGTTGGTAATAAATTGCATCACACCGCCAATTGCCGACGCGACTGTCCCATCTCCAGATACCCATATTATATGGTGTGTTATCACTGGGCCACCCGTCAAGCAGCAATGTCCCCTCATCCCACTTAAGAATAATCTGCTCATTTTTGCCTTCGAAATCCATTACCACAAAATTATACCAGAAAAATCTAGGTTCCCTCTATTCAAAAAAGCCCGGCAAGTTCTTAACAACAGCATTTCTTGCGGCAAAAAGGCTTATTGTAACCGATTATTGAGACACTCGGCTCGTAAGACATAAAATCCCACAAAAACACAAAAACAGGGCTTTAGATAAAATAATTGACTCAACTGGATCGATATTCTACACTCCTATCCTGCCAATCGGCCAGCGTAGCTCAACGGCAGAGCTTCCGCCTTGTAAGCGGAGGGTTAAGAGTTCGATTCTCTTCGCTGGCTTTTTTGTAAGTCGTTGTTTTTACTTTCGGGGAATTGCTGTAAGTGCTTATTTTTGGCGGTGAAATGTAATGTTTGTAACGATTAGATAAGATAGGCAAGATAGACAAGATAGACAAGATAGACAAGAGAAAAACGCGAAATTCAGTGAAATCCCGACGAAAAACGCAAAATCACCCCAAAAGCAAGCTGCCGAATAGGCGATGCCGACCGCTACCGCCAAAATCAATTATAGAACTTGACAAAAACACTCGTATTTGACCTTGTTTGTTTATTGCTTCAGTCGGAATTGGACATTCCCTGAAATTTAGTTAATCTTTATGACTTGCCAAAGGCAAATCCGATAAAACCAAGCGTAACCGCTTAAACGCGTTTGGCCAATTCACGCTCAACCAGTACACCCAGAATTAATACGCTCTAATGCGGAATTGCGAATAAAATCAGATACCCCCTTAAAACCAAGGTTGCTGGATGCATTAGCTATCAATAATTTCTCTTGTGAAGTCAGTCTCACATTCACTTGAACTGTTCTCCTATTGGCCGATGCCGACCGAGGCGGCCTTTGGCCGTTTTCAATCATAGTTGACACCGCTACTACCAGGGCCTCCTGCGTGGCATTATAACACTCATCTGGCGTACGGCCATCCACAAAAACGGTAGGGAGTTCAAAAGAACTGCCAATAAAACCTAATCTTTCATTCTTCTCCATGGTTATGTGGTAACCGTCCGCAATCTTTTTTGCCTCCCGCAAAACCGACGGCTTAAAAGGCTTTTCCAGTCCCTTGGTTTTAGTCTTGGCCTTCGACGAAATCTTTAAATCTTTTGACATATTCAATATCAACTTTCTTGTCATGTACCGGAATAAGAAACGGCAGTTCATCTTCCTTAACAAAAACCCGATACTCGCCGTGAATCTTCTTAAGCTTCCATCCGTGCGACTCGAATAATATTAATACATTTTCAAATCCAACATAATTAGTCATCGCGATCTTTCCTTTATTGATGTCCAGCCAAACTCTAAGTATCATCCTTGTGGAACGCCCACAAAGATCCTACCTCTCCGCCGCAACATCAGAAAGCGCTCCAGCACGATGACCAATTCACCGCAGCCTGTTAATTCAGGACTTTCTGATCTAAAATTCTATTCTTATTCACTTATACTAAAGTATAGCCTACGATATACAAATGTCAAAGGGATTTTTAAAAAATTTCTGCATTCACCTCTATTTTAGATGCTCATATCTTCCGATTACCAAACAAGTATTGCCGTAAATACCTCATGACAAAGCAGTTATCGCAATAAATCATTCTTGGCGTCCCGTTTCTCCGCGACGGCAAAAAAAAAGGCAAACCATTTGCCAGATTGCCCTGAATCAACTCTTAGCCCACGCGGACCTTTGTGCATCATTCCCCCAGCGCGGCAATCTCATCCCCCGTCATTGCGAAGCCAGGTAGTGCGGGCCGTGCCCGCAATTTATTCTGTCCGTGTCCGTCCGTGTCTGTCCTCTTAGCCCACGCGGATTTTGCGCAGCAGCGTGGCAATCTCTCCCTGTCATTCCCGCCCCCCTCTGTCATTCCCGCGAAAGCGGGACACGAAGCGAAGCGCAGCCAGGTAGTGCGGGCCGTGCCCGCAATTTATTCTGTCCGTGTCCGTCCGTGTCTGTCCTCTTAGCCCACGCGGAATTTGCGCAGCAGCGTGGCAATCTCTCACTGTCATCCCCGCCCCCCTCTGTCATCCCCGCGAAAGCGGGACACGAAGCGAAGCGCAGAGCCGCGCTAGCGAATCCAGTATTTTGGCGTAAAAACAAAAACCTGTCATCCCCGCGAAAGCGGGACACGAAGCGAAGCGAAGAGCCGCGATAGCGAATCCATCTTCTCTTACTCTTAGCCCACGCGGATTTTGCGCAGCAACGCGGCAATCTCATAAACTTTTAGCCTCTCGGCCCATCCGAGGGGTCTCTTTCTTCTAATTCCTAATTTTCAATGCCTACCCAAAAAAATATTCGGCGATTTCTTCATTGTCCCCTTTGCCCTATCATCGTAGCGCAGCGCTACTATCTGCAACCATGACATACACTATCTGCCGACACTGAAAAAAAAATGATAACCACAATCATAGCTGCCAAAAGAGCTAAGTAAAACGTAAGGATAGTCACAGAGAACATCGTTGATAACCATGTGTTACGCCCGCCTTTGAATGCTAAAGGATTCATTAGAAAGTCTATCTCATTCTCACTTAACCCCCTCACATAATTGTACACTCCCCTGAACAATCGCTCCTGCCACAAATAGTAACTGTCTAATATCCAGAACACAATTAGCGGTACGAATGATACTACCATTAAAGCAATTTTGTCTCTACTGGCTACGGATAATGCCAATAAAGCAACAACAAGCGTAACGCTCCAACCTTTCAACATGAATGAACATTGCGCCATGCGATTAATCACACCCTGAATCATTTCTAAATGTTTTATCTTGTTGTTCATCTCAGCAACTTTTTCATTGCACATATTATAATTCCCAATAAATCTATTTGAGTAGTAGGTACATAATTCTAATACCCGTAGTCTTCATGGATACCCGTAGGCTTTACGAATCTCTTCAAATCCCTTTTTTCTACGCCTTCTCACACCCTCCGCCCACTTAGTAGCTTTCTCGATGACCCGTTCCAGTGATTGTTTAGAGTTAACATTCTCCTCATATTCATATTCTTTAACAAACTTATAATCAATAGGATAACCTCTCTGCATTATCGTTGACACATTATTTTTCTTTCTGAGAATAATTACTATTATCCGATTTGCAAGACACATCTTGCATTCGACAATATGACCAGACGCAGAACTGTCCTCTATAATGACAAATCGGCTTTGGCTAGCCCACGTCCGCACCTTGTTTTCGATAGGTTCGTCTGGTATATCAGGCCACTCTTCCATAAGAAGAGGCTCATAAATTCCTTTCTCATCAATTATTTTATATATACGTCTTAGCGCCCTACTTCCCTCCGGACCTAGCACCACAATTCGTGCATTCTTATCACTGTTCGAACAGTAGGTACATGCAGTATTAATCACCACTTGGAGACAAGCAATAACTTCTGGTTTCAACAGCAAGTTCGGCCCTTGGACGTTCAGTATATACTTTTTTACCTTGTTTTGCTCTCCTCCCTCCTCTACAATTACGGGTAGTGAGCATTTCGCCACCGCTTCTTCATTAGAGCTAGAAATTCCCCGGCATTGCTCATATTTTCTTTTCTCTTTGTTGTTTAACAACAATGCCACCGGACGCTCCGTCTGATATGCCACAGCAGCTATATTTTTTCCATTACTTATTGGTATCCTTTTATTAACATAGCTGCCAAGCCAGTTGTGTGATAAATGTTTCGTAAGTTTCAAATGGCTCATCATTTTGTCTGGTTCCCTAAGAAACGCCGACGAAACAAAGCCATACATATACTCTGGAAGCTTATCAACAATGGTCTCAAACACTTTTTCTCGAGAACTACAGTTAACAATCTTATCAACTAATTTTTTCTCACACTCTTTTAACCTCTCCCCAGTATCAAATATTCTTGAGCGAGAGCTATTTCTGAGCAATGCACTGAGGAACTTTACGTATGGCAGCACTCTTCTTTGTTCTGCTGATATTATTTCACTGGGTTTTCTACCACTTGGTTCGAACTTATCAACTACAAGCTTCCCTATCTTTAGATTACCCTCCTTTATCGGGAATTCCACGCAAACTGGAGCCTTGTCCTTCAGAAAAATATGCCCGAATATATCCACGTCGCCATCATCTTGACCTGAGTATTTTCGTTTTCTCGGTACTCCTCTCCGAAAGAGCTGCTCATTGTGCCTATCAAACGGCAGGACCATGTGCTCAAAATCACGTAGAATTTTCCCCTCAGGATAAAACGACTCTTGTTTCTCACCTAACAACAGATTCGCTCGTTTTGAATAACTATAAACGCGCGAACGAGTAAAGCCTTCATGCAATATCTCCCGAAGAATTCTTTCAATTAATTCACCTGTAGTTTTTTCATCCTGAAATTCTCCTGGTTCTATTGCCAAAGCCATCTCAACTGATGCCACTACACGATTTCTCGTCCAATCAACAATTGGAAATACTTGCAGTTTTGTACAAAATATTTCATCTCTCCCCCTTTTTCGAACCATGAACGTTGGCTCGGGAATTCTAACTCCGTTACTGTCAAATAGTATTTTTGTAGGGCACCCATTACAAGGCTTGCTCTGCTCATACAATCTTCGAAATTTCAGCCAACAAATCTTATGTTGTGCACTGCCCCTTCCGGGCGTAATCTGTTCATGCTTCTCATTTCTATAAAGACTTCTGAATGAGCGGTCTAATACTAAAACAGCAGTATCTGTTCTCTCAGAATGGAACATTTGAAAAAGACTTTTTCCCTCATCCTTCTTACTTTCCATCAGTTCCTGTAGGAAAACCTCATCCCGTATCCTCTCCACCGCTTCCTGGAGTTCTTCCTGCTTATTCATCTTATGTACACTTACTACTTGGCCGGTGAACACTTGATCCAATTGTGTTCCATTAAGATCGCCATCCGTAAAAACAATGAACTGCTTCGCCTTTTTTGCTTCCAATTTCTTTTGTATTTGCTTAGGTGTCAGATCATGGCTTAATGAAACGGCCATAAAATCCGCCTTCTCCCTGTTTCTACCAGATACGACTTCAAACTCCTCTTCGCATTCACCGAGCATTTTCTCCAACTGCCTGTTTATACGCGTATTACTCACTTTACAAGCAACGGTAACTTTCTTTGACATTGCCAATCCCCTTTCATCACAATTCGTTATCAGAAAAACATATCGTCACCTGTAATTCTCTAATCTCGGCGGGACTATCCGGCAGGTAATCTTACTCACCCTCATTTTCCCATCCATCATAATCATCATAAGTATTTCAAATAGACCTGTCAAGCCAATTTTTATTTCTTTTCTAGTTTTTTTCTGTTTTTTTTTAGCCCCCCACCTCCTGTTTTCCGCCCTCCCCCCAAGTCCA
>CAZICK010000103.1:0-12531 GCA_964537505.1 uncultured Pirellulales bacterium | reverse complement strand
TGAGGCACTAGAAGATAAGAATAGGAAAATAAATTTAACCACGAAGATGAGAAGAACACGAAGAAGAAAGAGAATATAAGATAACGAAAGAACAATTGGAGCAACTCGCGCCATGCGTCAAAAAACTGCATGAGGTTACGGAGAGGATTTGTAAGGAAAAGATAGAAAGCTTTGCTTAGTATTAACAAAAGCGGGATATAGGTTCCACTATTAAGGAAGTTTACTTTGACAGAAGTAATAATCGTCAAACCTGCACCAGAGAGATATCCTGAGTTTTTTGCAATAATCGACAATGTTGTCGATAAACTTCATGAATGGATTCACCCAAATGGGATGCGACAACATAAAAGTGCGTTGGATTTTGTAAAAACAGTTACTATTGTAAGAGCCTTTAATCTCTACAAGTCTATTAAACTGCTTTTGGAGAATGATCATTGGGAAAATGCCGCAATAATAGCTAGATCGTTGTTTGAGTTGCTTTTAAATCTGGAGGAAATCCTGAGAGAGGAAACAGTTTCTGAACAACAAGCTAGTAAATACCTCAGATATAATGAATTGCAAAAGTCTTTGCATACCATAAACGATATCGAATATGAGATTGCTACTGGGCGATGCTCCAAAAAACGAGCGTTACTTCTTGAAAAGTTCAAACAGTCCATGGAAACTGCTTTTAAGGAATTCCATAACAAGAAACGAACTGGGTGGAAAAATACTTGGTGTGGAAAGAACGTTTATGAGTTGGCATCATCATCGCACGATCCAATCAGGATTCATCACTATAAAATAATTTACTCCCATTTTTCAGAATTGAGTCACAGCACTCCTTATTCAGCAATGACAACATATACTGAAATGAAATCGGGTGATAATGAAGACTTGATCGTCCAGAAGCGGGAGAACATAGAAAAGGAAAATCTAGTTAATATCATATTACTTTCAACCTCTTGGCTCATAGAGATTCTATTATTGGCAAGCTCCCAGATTTCTGCATATGATGGTAAGTGGAACTTGGAGATACTTCAGCAAATTTACAGAACCATGGGGCTTAAACCACCAACGGTAAAAACTAACAGAAAGAATTTGTAAGGAGAAGATTGAGAGCTTTGTTTAGGCACAGAGAATGAGAAGAATTTTAATCAATCAGAATAAATTGCGGGCATGGCCCTACCCTTCGCCCGGGCTACACCTGCTAAAAAGAGGATAATCGCAGGCATTTTGAATGAATTGAACTGCGAATTAACACGGGAAAAAAAATGTCTAAGGGAAAAAACATCACAAAACGGAAAGAAATAAAAAAACCTAAAGAAATAGATTTGAAATATGACAAGCCTAAAATTTTACTGATAGACATGCCAGGAAAAACAGCAGAGGGGCTTTTAAGTCAAGGCTATAATGTTTCTGAAGGTAGTTTCGGGAATCCTTATAAGGTTACACAAAGTGATTCATACCTACCTGTTATTTGTAATGGAAAGCTGCCGAATGTTACTGAGCAAGAAATAATCATTATAGATTTGGAAGAGCCAGAGATTTTAGAAGGACCGAGAGGTGAAAAGCACACTTCAGATGGGGAAAATGATTGGTGGGCAAGTTGTAATCAAGGTATTATTGACCCAAGGGTCCGGTCAATGGCGATACATAGCAAAACCTTTGATAGAATATTAGGCCACGGTGGACTTTTTGTTGTATTTGCCAAGAACCGAGAAGGTCAAAAAATGGTGTTTGGACATAAAACGTATCATGGTATTGGTATTGATATTGATGGCAAGAATATTGATTTTGACAACTGGTCCTTTTTAAGCTGCTTATATGATTCTTGTGTTAAAATAAATGATGATTTAGGCAATGAAATGTTTCCATTTGGCAAAGATAATGCTTTAACAACACTGTTAACTAAATATATGGAAAACTCAAAGTTTTGTTGTAACTTAGTAAGAAATTATGAGATTAATGAGGAGCGTTGGTATCCTTTGTTGAAAAACAAATATGATTCGATAATATCAGCGGCGATAGCTCTTGAATGCAAAGAAGGTAAGCTCGCTTGGACATTTATATTTCCGCAAATTGGCAATAAGACAGATTTTGTATTAGAACTATTTCAACTATTGCCAAACTTCGCGTCACATTTATTTCCTTATTACGAGGGCAATCTGTGGTTGCACAAATCAGAATATGAATTACCAAAGATTATTGAATTTGAAGAGGAAAAGAAAAAAATAAAACAAGGATGTGATGATGAAATCAAAAAAATCGATATTAAAATTGAAAAAGAAAAAGAAGATAATAAGTTTTTGTATGACCTAATAAGAGAAACAGGTGATACCCTTGTTCAAGCGGTTATAAAAGCTTTGGAAATATTGGGTTTTGAAAAGGTAGTAGATGTTGACGATGTAATTAAAACTCATGGCAACGCAAACTCTTTGAGAGAAGATATACAAATAAAAGATAAATCCCCAATTTTAATAGTTGATATAAAGGGTATTACGGGTCTACCATCAGATTCAGAAGCAATACAAGCACATAAACATGCTACAATAAGAATGAAAGAATGGAACAAGACAGATATCAATAGTTTAACTATTATTAATCATCAAAGAAATATTCCGCCATTAGATAGAGTAAATGATATGCCATATAGGCAAGAACTACTTGATGGCGCACCACAAATGGATTTAGGGTTAATGACAGCCTGGGATTTGTATAGATTGGTTCGTAGCTTTTTAAGAAATAAGTGGAAACCAGAAAATGTAAAACCTTTGTTTTATAAATCACAGCGTGTTTCGATAATACCTATTAATTATGAATACATAGGTAGAGTCAACCAAATTTGGAAACAGGCAGAAATCTTTAGTGTTATTATTGAAGAATCAAACTTAGAAAATCAGGATAAGATTGGAATTGAAACACCAATAGAAATATTCGAATACCAAATTGAATCCTTAAAGCGAAATGACATAGAAGGAATAAAAGCTGGAAACGGAAATGAGGTAAGCATTAAAACAAACCAATTCCCAAGTAATATCAAAAAAAAGTTTCGTGTTTACAAAATCAAGGAATGAGTTAAAGGTCTCTGGCAGTATTTCGTTTTTTGTAGACAGGTTAAGAAATATACCCAATGGGTATGATAATTCCTGGCAGGGGCAATTAAGAAAAAGGCAAAACGATGGCTGAGGAAAAAGGTAGTAAGTTGGAATCAAAAGGAGGACAGCCGAAAGATGAACGGCAGTTTAATCAGGAGCAGTACGACAGACTGATAGAATGCTCGAAAAAGGGGCCGAAGGGGATAAAGGAATGGAACGAGTGGCGAGCCAAAAATCCGGATGAGGAGATATGGCTGGAAGGGGCTGAACTCACGAGAGCCAATCTGCAAGGGGCTAAACTCAGAGATGCCGATCTGCAAGGGGCTAAGCTCGAAGAGGCCAATCTGGGAGGGGCTAACCTCGTGGGCACCAATCTGCAAGGGGCTGATCTCAGACGCGCCTATCTGGAAGGGGCTAAGCTCTTAGGAGCCAAACTGGAAGGGGCTAAGCTCAGCGGCGCCAAACTGGAAGGGGCTATTCTCTTAGGAGCGAAACTGGAAGGGGCTGACCTCGGGTTCGCCAAACTGGAAGGGGCAAACCTTGAGGACGCCAATCTGGAAGGGGCTGACCTCAGCTTCGCCAAACTGGAAGGGGCAAACCTTGAGGAAGCCAAACTGCAAGGGGCTAAGCTCGGAGGCGCCAAACTGCAAGAGGCTTTTCTCATTGGAGCCAAACTGCAAGGGGCTAAACTCGGAAGCGCCAATCTGCAAGGGGCTAAACTCCAGGGTGCCAATCTGCAAGGGGCTAACGTCAAAAACGCCAATCTGCAAGGGGCTGATCTCTGGGGCGCCAAACTGCAAGGTGCCAAATTCGAGGGAGTTATTGTGAATGGGGCCACATCGTTTTTGTATTGTCAGATTGATAAAAATACAGACTTTCGGCATACAGGGCTGGAAAATGCGCGTATTGAGTCGGGCTCTAAATATCTTTTGAAATATAATGTCAGGCGGATGAACTGGGAGGATTGGTATGGGAAACATCGGTTTTTGCAGTGGCCGGTAAGGCTGTTTTGGTGGATAAGCGATTATGGGATATCAACCGGTCGAATTGTATTAACTTTTTTTCTTTTGGTGTTAGTATTTGCCAGTATCTATTATTATTGTGGGGCAATGGATTATTACGTTTTGGGTGAGAAAGATAATCCTGGTGTAGTCAGCAATTTGTTCGTGGTCGATTATGAAGCAGTGGCGTGGTGGCTGGTGCCTTTGCGTGCGGTTTACTTTTCGATTGTTACGATGACAACACTGGGGTTTGGCGATATGTTTGCCAATGCGAAAAGCGTGTGTGGGCATCTGCTGCTGATGCTACAGGTTCTTTTGGGTTATGTGCTGCTAGGAGCATTGATAACGCGATTTGCGGTTTTATTTACGTCCGATGGTCCTGCAGGCAGTTATACGGCGATGGGTGAAGAGACAAAAGCATTATTAGGGAAACTGAAGAAAGATAAGGAAAAGGCAGGGTGATGTTGTTTCACGGGTTTCGTTTGCTTGAGGCTCACTACACCCGCGGCTATGCATATTCGACCGCTACGCGGTCGGGAGATAGATTCGCTATCGCGGCTCTGGGCTTCGCTTTGTGTCGGGTTCCCAATCGAGTTGAGGGCAGGCTCTGCGCAGGAATGACAGGGAGAGATTGCCGCGTCGCTGCGCTCCAATGATACGCAAAAGTCCGCGTGGGCTAAGAGTCCACCCTTCGCAGCGAAAAAACACCTCCAAACAAGTTTGGAGGTGCCACCCGATGGAGAAAATGGCGGGTACGGTGCGGGCTACGCAGAATGAATGGGAGAGATGGCTGCTTTTGGGGGTTGATTGTGTTGGGAATTTGAATAGAATGGGGCTATGGCGAATTGGTATCAACATGAGTGTGCGAGCGGCTGGTCAGCAGGTGGATCGGCAGAGCGGGGTGATATTTTGTTGACTGTTTGGGTGAGGCATGGTAGAGATAGATATTAGGGTTTTTAAAAGTCCAGCTATATTTATGGAGGTTCAGGGCGATGCTAAGAACAATGTGTATTGTGGTATTGTGGGTTTTTGTTTCTTTACTATTGGTATCGTGTGATATGGGATTTGACAAAATGACAAAGGTTGTCGGATACGATGGCAAGAATTTGTGCTGTGGTTATCTGAGGTGCGAATACCGCGTTGATCCATACGGAATTGATGTGTTGAAGCCCAGGTTGAGCTGGGTTGTGGGGTCCGGCCAGCGCAATCAGAAACAAACGGCTTATCATGTTCTGGTGGCAAGCAGCAGGGAAAAGCTCAGTCTGGAAAAAGCAGACCTGTGGGATTCCGGTAAGGTCGTATCGGATGAGACCGCGTGTGTTATCTACGAAGGCAGGCCACTGGCCTCACACGTACAATGCTATTGGAAGGTAAAAGTCTGGGATAAGGACGATATAGGTTCGTCATGGAGCGAGCCGGCAGTGTGGACTATGGGTCTGCTGAATCCTTCCGGATGGAAGGCGAAATGGATTGGTTATAATATCAGGGAATCGAAAGCTTTCCTGGAAAAACAATCGGAATTGACGGGTTCGCAGGCTGACGAGAAACAGAATATATTGGTTTTACCGCCGCCGGTATATCTGCGTAAAGAGTTCTCTTTGGTCAAGCCGGTGAAGCGAGCTGTGGTTTATGCGTCATCGCTGGGTTTATACGAACTGCATCTCAATGGAAAACGCATTGGGGGGGATTATTTTACACCCGGCTGGACCGACTACAACAAACGCGTTTATTATAACACTTATGATGTGACCGAGTACCTTCGCGGGGAAAATAACGCGTTGGGTGCGGTTATCGCGGATGGCTGGTATTCGGGTTATGTGGGCTATGGCCAGATGCGGGATCACTATGGCAAACAAACATGTCTGCTGGCCCAATTGCATATCGAATACAATGATGGATCGAGCGAAATCGTCGCGAGTGACCATTCATGGAAGGCGGCCACAGGGCCACTAGAGGAAGCAGATTTTCTTATGGGCGAGATGTATGATGCCCGTAAAGAAATCTCCGGTTGGGATAAGGGCGGCTTCGATGAGAGTGGATGGCGGAGAGTGGAGGTTTTCGATGACGTTCAAGCTGAAGTGCAGGCCTATCCGGGAGTTACGGTGCGGAAATTTGCCGAGATCAAGCCGGTGGAAATCACTGAGCCTAAAAACGGCCATTATGTATTTAACATGGGGACTAATTTTGCCGGCTGGGTACGACTCAAGGTTAATGGGAAAAAAGGGGACAAGATTATATTGCGATTTGCGGAACGATTGAATCCGGATGGTACTATTTATACCGAAAACCTTCGCAGCGCCAGGGCAACCGACACCTATATTTGTCGGGGTGATGGTGAAGAGATATGGGAGCCGCGATTTACTTTCCACGGCTTCCAGTATGTGGAAGTCGCAGGCTATCCGACCAGGCCAGGCCCGAAAGCGATAACAGGAATAGAAATTACCTCGGCTGCCCCAGTGGTGGGCCATTTTGAGTGCAATGACAAAATCGCTAATCAACTATACCACAACATTTGTCAGACCCAACGCAGCAATTTTATCGATATTCCGACCGACTGTCCCCAAAGAGATGAGCGATTGGGCTGGACGGGCGATGCCCAGGCATATATTCGAACGGCCTGTATGAATAACGATACGCAGGCCTTTTTTACCAAGTGGCTCAGAGATTTGCGAGATGGTCAGCGAAGCGATGGGCAGTTTCCTATGGTGGCCCCGGTAAAGGTGGCGGACAATGACGGCGGACCGGCTTGGGCCGATGCAGGCACGATCTGTCCCTGGACTACATATCAAGTCTATGGCGACAGGCGAGTTCTGGAAGAATCGTACCCCTCGATGGAGCGATTTATCGCGTTTTGTAAAGATCGCTGCCAGGAAGGATTATTACCTCCGAAAGAGTTTCATTGCTTCGGAGACTGGCTGAATATCAACGATGACACACCTAAAGAAGTGATTTATATGGCCTATTTCGCTTATAGTACGAAGCTGACAGCACAAACTGCCGAAGCACTGGGCAAGAAAGAAGATGCCAAAAAATATTACTCGTTATTCGAAGATATCAAAGCCTCGTTCAATAAGGCTTATGTTCAAGACGATGGACAAGTTCATGGCAACAGCCAGACGGCATACGTACTCGCATTGAAATGTGACCTGCTCGATGAACCGATGCGCAGCAAGGCCGCTGAAAACCTTGTCAAACGAATTAAAGAATGTAATTGGCATTTGTCCACTGGCTTTGTCGGAACGAAAGATTTGATGCTGGTGCTTGCGGATATCGGCCGAAACGATCTGGCATATCGGCTGTTCCATAATGAGACGTTTCCTTCGTGGGGGTTTTCTATCGAACATGGCGCTACGAGTATCTGGGAACGTTGGGACGGCTGGACGCCGGATAAGGGGTTTCAGGATCCCGGCATGAATTCTTTCGCTCATTATTCCTTCGGAGCGGTCGGGCAGTGGATGTTCGAGAATATCGCAGGCATCAGGACAGATGGAATTGGTTATAAGAAAATTGTTATCAAGCCTTATGTCGGCGGAAAACTCTCATGGGCGGACACCTCTTACAATTCAATTCACGGTCTGATTGTTTCAAATTGGAAAATCGACAATGACAGTTTCAAGTTCAAGGTGGTGATTCCCGCCAATACGACCGCTGTGGTGTACATCCCCGCGGAAGATAAGAACAACGTATATGAAGAAACAAAGCCGATCTATAAAGCTCATGGCGTTACTTTGCTTGCTGAGGGAAAAGGGTATGTTGTTTGTAAAGTTGGGTCAGGAGATTATCAGTTTAGGTCAAAATTCCTCAAGGGCGGATTTCCCAAGTAAATTCGTGCAAAAAAGTAAGAATTTGATAGTATAGAGCTTATGGATGCTGTTCAAGACAGTAATGGGTTTTGGAAGGCGAAGTATAAGCGATTGACCGAGAAATGGCTGCCGCATTGTATTGCAGATGGAGGAAGGCGGGCGCGCGTGGGGAGTTGATGAATCTGGTTAACGCTGCCATGATACTTAAGGGCCAGTCTGGCAGCAAGTACACAAGTGCGCCATGGAGTGACGCGTACGTGTATAATACGATGGAGGCTGCCTGTATGGCGATGGCTATCGAAAGCCAGGGAACTGTCGGTGAAGATTCAGGCAATCAAAATGCCCGATTACTGGGGATACTTAACTTCTGCCGGTTGAATCGGGGTGGATATACACAGGTCTGGATGACTGAAGATACTGCTAAAGTGATTGGTCCGGACTTATTGGCGGAAATGATGCGCAAGGTCGATCCGGTTAAACGACCACAACTGGAAAAGCGAAGTTGCGATCGGATAATTGTTGGAGATCACATAATTTATTCATAATATCTGAGCAGCACGAACAGCACGAAATCGCAATTTTATTTGAATTTGTTCCAGCTTCTTTGTTGTGGAAGATAAAAATCCACTCCAAGTGTACTGGTTCAGCGTGAATTGGACAAACGCGTTTAATTGTTTACACCTATTTTTATCTGATTTGCCGGTCTCAATTTCGACAGCCAACCTCTAACCACAGTATGAGTATAACATCTCACAAATTCTGCGCAGAAACCAAGCAACACCAATAAGTTACGTCATTTGCCAAATAATAATTAAAAAAAATGCTTGCAAAAAAATTGTGATTCGCTATCATCGCAGTTAGCTGGTTGTTTCTTATGCCAGTGGAGGCGTATATGATCAAGATCGAATCCGGCACAAAGTTTTCTGAGTTGCCTGTCATCGCGGGTCGAATGGGGCGTTGTTCAACGCTAAGTTCTTCTAAAACAAGCGGTTGCATTGCGCCAACATCGAATCGAGTGCCAAACAAGTCTGACAATGTTAAAGTGTGTGTGTGGAAATCGCGTACGTCCTCAATATGTTTTGAGGACGCAATAATGTTTTTCTTAGTAAAGGAGTAATGTAATGGGTAAAAAAAATGTAATTGTAGCCGTGGCGGTTTTTGTGTTTGCCTTCGCCATCGGCCAGGTTCAGGCGGACACGATCACCGTGCCAAATTGTGCTTTTGAAACGATGTACAAACCGAACTCAACCTCGATCACCGCGACCATAACAGATTGGACGCAAGGCGTAGGGCCGGATTGCCCCATAGATAGCGGGGTGTACACCTTCTCCGATCAAACCACCGGCACCCTGGCCGACATCCCCGGATGGCTCGGATACGACAGGGACGGCTGGATATATTGGGGCGGCACGTACGGACGGGACGAAACCACTGGAAATCTTCAGGGTTCCGTATCAACCGGAAACAACCATACCTCCGGCGGCGCTTATTGCTACCTGGTCAACGGCGGCGACTGGGGCAATGTGGCCGGTGGCCTGATCACCTCGGCGGCCTCTCTCGGAAACATCGCAAGCGGCACAACATATACAGTTTCGATGTACGCCAATGGCAGCGCAACTCCCATCGTCCTCAAACTGTTGGCAAACGGAACAGTATTGACGCCCAGTTCCTCGGTTTGGCCCACTTTGAGTGACACACACCAGTTATACTCCAGAACCTATGACGCTGAAGACATTACCAGCTACATTGGCCAGGCTATGACAATTGTCTTGGGCGTTGACCGCAACGCCAGCGGCACACAGTCCCACTTTGACGACGCAGCGCTCAGTTACACTGGTGGCGGCGGTGGTGACACCGATCCACCAACACCCAATCCCGCGACGTTTGCCTCAGCTCCCGCTGCGGTAAGCAGCAGCGAGATTACAATGACGGCAACAACAGGCTCTGATGCGACCGGCCCGGTAGAGTACTACTTCGATGAGACTTCCGGCAATCCCGGCGGAACTGACAGCGGCTGGACGACCAACCCTGTCTATAACGACACCGGACTTGACCCTGACACGCAGTACACCTACACGGTGCAGATGCGTGACTCCGTTACGCCTACGCCAAATGTAGGCGCCGCATCGGCCCCGGCCAACGCGACAACCCAAACTGCTGGCGCCACCGATATCTTTAGCGTCAATTTTTATGCATACGGTGCCTTGGATCCGGCTGATTATGACGCTGTAACGCTGGAAGCAGGTGAATCTGCCGGTTTTGGTTCATGGAATACAACCGGCTGGGAAAATTATCTGGTGCCATGGGGGCTATCATCACCTGCCAACCCGGTGACAATAACAAGCACTCAAGCATCTACGGCAACATTGACCCTCAATGATGTACGTAATGGCGGTCCTTACATCTGGGACGCGCCTCATACCAATTTGCCTGGTGACGGCAATGGTGATTTGATGGATGGCCATTGCAATGGCACTGAAGATCCCTATGACGGATCAAATATATTCGACATGACCGTATCGGATATTCCATTTAACGTTTACGATGTGATCATTTACATCGGCTCCAATGCAGCACAATTCGGCAACGGTACAGGTAAAATCGTTTTTAACGGTGCCCCTGAGCAGGACTTTACTCTCCCCTCGGGAGAATTTGCTGCTTTTGCCCAGATCACCGATGGAGTAACACCCGGCAACTATATTGTCTTTACAGGAGTAAGGGGTACTTCTTTCACAACTCAGGTATGGGGTAATGGTTTTAATCATATCGGCCCAACCGGTTTCCAGATCGTCAACGACGATAGCGGGGTCATTCCCCCTGGCCGGGCTACTAACCCGAACCCCAACGATGGCGCCGTAGGCCTCCCATCTGACACAGACTTAAGCTGGACTGCCGGACTTGATGCTGATTCTAGTAACGTTTACTTCGGTACCAATCCGACTCCCGATAGCGGCGAATTCAAGGGCAATCAAACCGAAACCACTTACGATCTGCCTGCGTTGGCTAATGACACCTACTACTGGCGTATTGACGAAGTAAACAACGACGGTACAACTACCGGTCTGGTTTGGAGCTTCGTCGTCGGCCCGCCTGCCAAGGCATTTCGCCCGATGCCGTGCGATGGTATCACAGCAGTCGCTCTCGATGCAGACTTGAGCTGGGTCGAAGGTGAGTCTGAATCCGCCGTTTCCAGTAACGTTTACTTCGGAACGGATTCGACTCCGGATGCCGGCGAATTCAAGGGCAATCAAACCGCGACCACTTACGATCCAGGCCCTCTCAGCGCCGATACGACCTACTACTGGCGTATAGATCAGGTCAACGCGCAGGGCACCACCACCAGCGATGTATGGAGCTTTACCACCCCCAAAGACAGCTCTAGCACCGTGAAAATTTTCATTCTGGTCGGCCAGTCCAACATGGAAGGACATGGCGAGATAGATCCGATTACGACTCAGGGAACGCTTGAGTACATATATGATGATGATCCAATCACGTATGGACATCTCAAAGACGGCGGCGATTGGGCCGTGCTAGACGATGTCTGGATTTGGTATATGCGTGAAGGCACCACCCTTGTCAAAGGCGGGCTTACGGCCGGTTATGGCGCCTATAGTACCACCGTAGGACCGGAACTGCAGTTCGGTCATGCCATGGGTGATTTTTATAGCGAACAGGTCCTTCTCATCAAGACCGCATGGGGCGGAAAGAGTCTGCGTGTTGACTTCCGTCCCCCAAGTTCCGGCTGGAGTCTCGATACACCTGTAACCGCCGGCGATGAAGGATTTTACTACCAGGAAATGCTCGACTTTGTAGTCGATGCCATGGCCAACATAGGAACGTACTTCCCATCTTACAGTGGCCAGGGCTACGAGATAGCCGGATTCGGCTGGCACCAGGGCTGGAACGACCGTGTTACTCCAGCTTACGCCGCCGAATATGAAGTGAATATGGCAAACTTCATCACCGATGTCCGTGCATCTTTGGGTGTACCCGATATGCCATTTGTCATTGCCACAACTGGAATGGACGGAAACCCTGATTATAGTGAGGTAGAACTGGCGCAACTGGCAATGGAAGACTATCAAACCTATCCCCAATTCGAAGGCAATGTAGCCGTTGTTGACACCCAGAGCTTCTGGCGTGCCGTGGCCGAGTCCCCGGCCGACCAGGTTTATCATTGGAACCGAAACGCCGAAACCTATTACCTGATAGGCGAAGCCATGGCTGACGAAATGACGAACATGGTAGAGCCACCTGATGAAACTGCGCCAACGCCTAATCCTGCGACGTTTGCCTCGGCTCCCGCCGCGGTAAGCAGTAGCCAGATTACGATGACGGCGACAACAGGCTCCGACGCGACCGGCCCGGTTGAGTACTACTTCGATGAGACCACCGGTCATTCCGGCGGCAGTGACAGCGGCTGGGTAACCAACCCTGTCTATAACGATACGGGACTGGCCGCCAGTACTCAGTACACCTACACGGTACAGATGCGTGACTCTGTCACACCTACGCCAAACGTAGGCGCCGCATCGAGCCCGGCCAGTGCGACAACACAGGCTTTGCCGGCTCCTACATTTGTTGCGGCCGGCGCTGTTAAATCCGGCACGGGGGCCATCTCCCCGGCACTTCCCTCCGGTATCGCTG
>CAZICK010000102.1:0-12703 GCA_964537505.1 uncultured Pirellulales bacterium | reverse complement strand
ATAAGCACTTACATCAATTCCAACAACGTAAAATAAGCACTTACAACAATTTCCCGACACTAAAAATAAAGACTTACATCAATTTCCCACAACCCAAAATAATTGTCATGCCCGACTTGATCGGGCATCCAGCACATCAATTCTCCGCCTCAAAAAAACAATCGCCCCCACGCATTGTGCTAGCCCATTATCTCGCTATCAGAACGCAATAATTGCGCTCTAGCCGCCATTACAGCCTCGTCCTACCACCTATCTCCGCTCAACATATTCGCGAAACAAAAGCGGCTGCCTTTCACATAACCCATGCAACTGCAATATGTTACAGCCGACCTGTCGCGTGTCGGGCTTGCTTTGAACCGCGATCCTTTAGCGGTTGGTATAATATTTGCTACTGTTTTCACGATGGACTGTCTCTATTGTGAATTGGCCGTATGTCAATTCAGGGCAGTCCACTTGGGCAAGGAAGCTACGAAATAAGGCAGGGATGCCATGCGAATACGAACAAATCAGCTCAAACTCAAGAAAAAGCACATCGTCGCCAGGCAACGTAACTCCCTTTGTATTGAGCAGTTAGAATCCAGACTGCTCCTTAGTGCCATTGACATTGAGTTATTGCCGCTAATTGCACCATCAGCTTCGGATGAGCTTACCGACCTACCCCTGCCCGAATCGCAAATAGACATAGGCGAGAGTTTCTTTATAGAAGTATGGATAAAAAACGCCGATGGCGCAACTGATGAAATAATAGGGGGTTACATAGATTTTTCATTCGACGAATCGCTGGTAACAGGTGGAGCGGTCAGCCATGGTGGTATCTTTACGGAGCTTACCAGGGGCACGATTAGCCCTGGCTTGGTCGATTATCTGGGCGGGGCCGCGGGCTTTTATCAAACCGGCATGGGGGTCCAGCAATGGGCGCGGTTGGGTTATGTGGAATTTACCGCTGAAAACGCAGGTACAGTGGAGTTTGAGGCGAGTTTTGGCAACATGAAGTTTTGCCGCGACCCGGGCGGCCAGGTCGAATGGGACGATATCGAATTCAACAATCCCATGGCTAGTGTGACGATAAGTCAGGCTTTGCCAACGCTTTACATTAATGATGTAGCAGTGGTGGAAGGCGATGCCGGGACGGTGGACGCGGTTTTTACCGTAACTATGTCACAGGCGAGCGAGTTGCCGGTGACGGTGGCTTACAGCATGGCTGACGATACGGCGGCGGCAGGAGATAACGACTATATATCGGCTGACGGTACACTGGTCTTCCTGGCGGGCGAGACGGAAAAGACCATTACGGTTACGGTTAATGGGGATACGCAAGTCGAGCTGGACGAGGCATTTATCGTCGAGATCAGCAATGCCGGCGGCGAGGCAGTGATTACGGACGATCGGGGCGTGGGCACGATTCTCGCGGATGATGTGCGGACTATTTCAATCGGCGATGTTACTGTAGTCGAAGGCGATGCCGGGACGGTGGACGCTGTTTTTGCGGTGACCATGTGGCCGGTGAGCGAGTCTGAGATAACGCTGAATTACAGCACAGTTGACGATACAGCGAAACTTATTGATAACGATTACGAGCTGGCCATAGGGTTAATGACTTTTTCGCCCGGGGTGACCGTAAAGACCGTTACAGTAAAGGTTAACGGAGATACGAAAGTTGAGTTGGATGAGACGTTTTTTGTCGAGATCAGCAATGCCAGCGGTTTGGCGGAGATTGTGGACGGTCAGGGGGTGGGGACAATTGAAAATGACGATGAGTACACGCCTGCTCCACCGTCCTTTTCCATCAGTGATGTGACGGTGGACGAAGGCGATGCCGGGACGGTGAACGCGGTTTTTGTGGTAACCCTCTCAGAAGCGAGCGGGTCCGATGTGACGGTGCATTACGCTACAAATGACGGCACGGCGAAGCTGGATGATAATGATTACGAAGCGGTCTTCGGCTGGATGACTTTTTCGCCGGGGATGACCGTAAAGACCGTTACAGTAAAGGTTAACGGGGATACGAAAGTTGAGGGGGATGAGGTGTTCGTTGTCAACCTTAGCGATGCCAGCGATGGGGTGGAGATCAGCGACGGTCAAGGGCAGGGTACGATCCAAAATGACGATTCGGAAGTTATAACGGAACCTGAAATTGATGTGGAAATCGACGGTAACGATGATGTTCATAGTTACGGCTTTAGCCAGGTGACTGTCGGTCAAAGTTTATCCAAGACATGTATCATTCGCAATGAAGGTTCAGGGGTTTTGACGGTCAGCCAGGCGTCGGGGTTGAATGAGCCGTTTACACTCAACCCAATGAATGGAAGCGGTGATTCGGACGATTGGACTATGGCGCCCGGGGTTACGGCAACGTTTGTCGTTACTTTTGCGCCAACTGGCGAGGCCGATTACAGTGGTGTGTTGACGTTGTGGAATAACGATGTCAATGAAGGTAGTTATGCGATCACTTTTTCCGGTGCGGGCGTTGAACCGCCACCACCGCCGCCACCACCACCACCACCTCCTCCTCCTCCTCCACCTGAACCTGAGCCTGAGCCTGAGCCTGAACCTGAGCCCAAGCCTTCTGAAAATATCGGGCCGACAATTAGTTCGCTTTCTGACAGTCCCGATCCTGTCATCCAGCCTGGCAGCGTTACGCTCAGGGCTAATAGTGTAAACGATAGTGACGGTAACATACTGCAGGTGGAGTTTTACCTGGATACCAATGGTAACGGCAGTCTTGATGTCGGTGTGGACCAACGATTGGGAGCGGATACGAGTGATTCGGGCGGTTGGTCATGGTCTCAAGCGAGCGATAAATTGCCTACCGGTACGATCCGTTACTTTGCCCGGGCGCAGGACGATGCCGGGGCGTGGAGCAATACGGTAAGTGCGATCGGCACGATGGTTGAGGCGCCTAATGTTGGGCCGAATATTGGCTGGCTTGGCGACAAACCTGATCCAGTAGAGCAGCCGAACGAGTTGACACTGAGTGCATATAACGTTGCCGACAGCGGCGGTGCAATCATTAACGTGGAATTTTACCTGGACTCCAACGAAAACGGCAGTTTGGATGTGGGTACGGATATCCGGTTGGGAACGGACACGAGCGGCACGGACGGCTGGTCGTGGAGCGGATCGACCGACGGTCTGCCGCCGGGCATAATTCGTTACTTTGCCCGGGCACAGGATAATGATGGAGCGTGGAGTAATGTGGTCACTACTATTGGCACGATGACAAGTCCGCCGGAGCCGCAGGAGCCGGAGCCACAGGAGCCGGCACCGCCGTCGGAGCCGCCGGAGATTGCGGTTTTTCTGGGAGAAACGGAGATATTCGACGGTCAGGATGAACCGATCAATATGGGGACGGTGTTACAGGGCCAAAGCGGTCCGGTTCTGACGTTTACCGTGCGCAACGACGGGGAGGAGGCGTTAACTCTAAACGATCTCAACTTACCGGATGGGTATATTCTAATCGAACAGTCAGACGAGAGCCTGGAGGCGGGCGAGTCTGGTACATTTACGGTTCAGCTTGCCACCCATACAGTGGGGTCCAAATCGGGTGAGATCAGTTTTACAACTAACGACAGCGATGAAAACTCGTTTAATTTCGATATCAGCGCGCAGGTAATAAGAACAATATCGGTGGCCAGCAACAAAGCAAGCTACCAGGACGGAAACGGGGAAACCGTTATCGTTTCACTTAGCGGCCCTGGAGTTCTTGAGATTTACTGTGTTTCGGATGGTTTTTGCGATGCCGACTCGATTGTTTTGTCCGGTACGACGGACGAATCGACGCTGACAGTCAAGACCAAAGGCAAAGGTTCCGAGACGTCGGTGGGTGATATTGTGGTTGAGGGATCACTCAAAGCAATCACAGCCAAAACGACAGACGTGCAAAGGGGCATTGCCGTTTCGAAGAGCCTGGCGGGGCTGACCCTGGACGACCTGAGTGGCAACTGTCAAATTACAACTACGACGGAATTCGCCACAGGGTTCAAACTCAAGGCCGATGAGATTAGCGATGCGGTTACTTTTGACATAGCCGGTACGGTTAAGAGTTTCCAGGCGAGCACGTTTGTCGGTGGTTCGTTATTTGCCGATAGCATCGATAATGTCAAGATCAAGAACGGCACATTGGGGGCTGATCTTGTCAGCCGGGACGGCGCGATCAATTCGGTGTACGCCTATAAGGCTATCGAAGGTGATATTATTTCCGAAACTTTCATCAAGAAGATCACAAGCAAGACCGGAGGATTGATCGCAGATGTGGAAATAAGAGCGAACAACGGCGCTATCGGCAGCATCAATCTGGCGGGTGATATGGCCGGGAAGATAATAGCGGCCGGTCGAATCGTGCGTTTGGCCAGCCGTAACGGAGCGCTGAGCGGCTCGGTCAGAGCGATCGATCAGATCGGCACGGTCAGTTTCAATAGTATCAAAAATGCAACCATAAGTTCGTATAACGATATTAAAGCTGTTTTGGCCAGGGGGAGCATTGTGGATTCTTATATCCTGGCCGGTTATGACGTGGGCACAGACGGAGAGCTGGGGGACGTAGCCGGCTATGGACTTAATCCGACGGGCGCTACACTGAAGACCATCAGGACCGGTGTGGCAGGTAGCTTCGATGGTAGTTTCGCTATGGCCGGGGTGCAGCCTTACTACAACACGGATACCAGCAAGTGGGGTGCAGCTCCTGAAGGCCAAGAAGTAAAAGCCAGCTTTGGGGAAATCGGCCAGGCCAATCTGGGAGAGGTTTTGGAAGGCGATTCGGCTGATCCGTACGGTCTGTTTGCCGCGTCACGTATCGGCAAGGTAAATGTGACCAGGGTGGCAAGCGGGGACAATGCGGCCGACTTCCAAACAAGACCCTCTCCCTGAGAGAAGGATTTGATAATGGTTAAAAACCTTTTTGCCATGGCTGTTTGCCTGGTTTCAACCTGTGTATGCCAGGCGGTTTGGGCGGATGAGCTATATGTTCCTTCCCAGTACAGAACGATTCGGGGTGCTATAAACAACGCCAATGACGGCGATACAGTCATTGTCGATGAGGGTGTGTATTCTGAATACGTCAACTTTCTTGGTAAGGCGATAACGCTGACGAGCACTAATCCTGACGATCCTGCGGTTGTGGCCAATACCAGGATCATAGGCGGCGTCAGCCCAACCGAGTGCATTTATAACATCGATGACAGCGACGACCAGATTAATATCGGTGATTTTATGCTATTCAGGAGAGCCTGGGAAACCGTACCCGACGATCCGAATTGGGATGAAAGAGCTGATTTTAACCAGGATGACTCCATAGATATTGTGGATTATATGTGGTTCAGGCGAAATTGGGAGAAGTACATCGACGATCCCGACATTGGGTATCCGCCCGGCATCGATCCGCCCGATAGCGATGGTCAGCCTGAAGGTTTGGTTACTTTTGAAAACAACGAAGGGGTTGATTCGGTTGTCGCCGGTTTTACATTGACCGGCGGGGTCGGTAGAAATGGTTTTGGCGGCGCGGTAGTGTGCTATAATGCCGGCGCTACCATCAGCAATTGTGTTCTCGAAGGCAATCATGTTACCAAAAAAGGAGGGGCCATCTTTTGTCAGAACGGGGCCGGTTTGATCGTCAGCGGCTGCACTATAAGCAATAACACCGCTGATCTCGGTGGTGGTATTTATTGCTTTAATTCGCCCACGGTCACTATCGAAAACTGTACTTTTTACCGTAACGGCAGCAACAGCTCGGGTGGGGCGGTGGCTTTAGACAGTGTCGGCGAAGCTACAATCAGTAAATGCTCGATAGAGCAAAACACGGCCAAGGCTAACGGTGGGGGCATTTATTGTTATTACAGTTATGCGGTTGTTACTGACACATATTTTACGGCCAACAAAGGCAATAATGGAGGATGTTTGCATCTCAAGGGCAGCAATGGTGTGCTGAGAAACTGTACCGTTACCGGTAACATCGCTGCGCTCGGTGGCGGTATTTACTGTAATGGTACCAATGGTCCTGAGATTTTCAATTGCGTTCTGGCCGGTAATCGGGGCACGTCCTCCATCGACGATGTCGGCGGCGGACTGCACTGCATGACCGGGGGCAATCCTACAGTGCGAAATTGTATATTCTGGCTCAATCTGCCGGGGCAGATCGCGGCGCCATACTCCGATCCGGAAATTAAATATTGTCTGGTCGAAGGCGGATGGGGCCTGAACAACGACCACAATATCAACGGTAGTGTCAGTGATCCGTTCAGGCAGCCACACTTCAGCGTGGAAGGCTATTGGGATCCCAACAGTACCGAAAGCGATGACAGTGACGATTTTTGGGTTGACGGTGATTATCATCTGCGGACAAGTCTGTCTTCGAGATCACCTTGTATCGACGCCGGCGATCCTGACTTTGTCGGCGAGATCGATCATGCCGACATTGATGGGCATCCCCGCCTGTTAGGTTCCAGCATCGATATGGGTATCGACGAGACGCTTTCCACCGACGGCAGGCAGCAGCGAGTTTATAACAGCAATCGCAAAATATGGTACGAGACTATTGAGGAATCATTGACCGGCGCACAGGAGGGAGACGAATTGGTTGTCAACCCCGGTCGCTATCTCGAAAATCTCCGGCTCGACGGCGACCATAACGTTCCCACCGGCATTACGCTGCGCAGCAAACAGCCCGATAACGATAAATTCGTTGCTGTTACGGTGATCGACGGCAGTCAGCCGTCAGATATCGATTACGCTTCGACTATTTACATCTCCGATGGTAACCCTGGTATCGAGAACAGCAGCGTTATATCTGGCCTGACTATAGTCGGGGGCGGCGGTACATCCTTTATGGCAGGCGAACGGTACGGGGGCGGTGTTTTCTGCCTGGGAAGCAGTCCCACTATAACCAAATGTGTGATCTCGGATAACAACGCCGACTGGGGCGGAGGTGTTAGTTGTTCCGGTTCTCAGGCGTCTATTACCAGTTGCGTTATTAAGGGTAACAGCGCCGATCAGTTCGGCGGGGCCGTAGCGCTGCGCGACGCCAGCAATGTAACTGTTAATAGTTGTGCGATCGTCAGCAATACAGCAGCCTCGATTGCCGGGGGACTCTACTGCGAGGATACATCCGGTTACAACGTTAACTTGTGTACCATCAAAGGCAACGGCAACTACGGTTTCTGCTCCGGCGGCAGTGGGGCAATTACGATCGGGAGCACTATTCTATGGAACAACCAGATTGACGATCCTAATAATCCGGACCAGATTTTCGCGGATCCCGCGAATGTGACTTTGAATTACTGCGATATACAAAACGGATGGAGCGGACCGGGTCAGGACAACATCGAGGACGATCCTGATTTCGACGGCTATTACACTGACAGTAACAATCCCAATACCTGGATCGAACACGATTACCGGTTCAGAACCACTTCTCCATGTATAAATGCCGGCGATCCCGATTATCTGGACGATCCCAAAGAACTCGATCTGGACGGTAACAGTCGGGTCGCTTATTGCCGGGTCGATATCGGTGCGTGCGAACTGGCGGACCTGAGTCCCGAAGGACTGCTCAATGTGGTCAACAACAATACTCAGAGCAAATGGTACTGCGCTATTCAGGAGGCGCTCGATGCCGCTAAGGACGCCGACAAGATCGTGATATCGCCGGGCCGTTATTATGAAAATATTTCTATCGGCAACAAAAAAATAACGCTCAAGGGCACGGCGCCGACTGATCCCAATGTGATCAACGCGACAGTTATCGACGGGAGCAGAATTGAGATAAGTCAGCCGTACCAGCCTGACCCCAATAATCCATTATACGCTTCGACGGTCAGTCTGCTGCCCAACCAGGCGGCTGAGGTCACCATAGAAGGTTTGACTGTTACCGGCGGCCTCGGTTATCTGGATGACAATGACACGGTCGAGACCGATGACGATCTGTGGAAAGGTGGCGGTATCTTTTCGGCCTATAACAGCGATATGACTATTTCTCATTGCAATATCATATCCAATGAGCAGGCCGATCTGGGCGGCGGGATATATCTTCAGGCAACTATGAAGGCGACCATCGACCACTGCACAGTCAGCGATAATAAGGCCGACGCCGACGGCGGCGGTATCATGCTGCTGGACTGCAATGATGTAGAAATCAATAACAACATGATCGTCGATAATCAAGCGGCGATGGGCGGCGGGATATTCGCCGGCAATATTGAGCGAATTAACCTGGAGTTCTGTACGGTAGCCGGTAATGAAGCAACCACCGGCGGCGGGGGACTGCAACTGCTGGGTGATTGTCAGGATGTTTCGCTGGCAGAGAGTATTTTCTGGGGCAACAGCAATGGGCAGATTGTCGATAACGATCCCAATGTTGCCGATCTGATTTCTGTTATCTACTGTGATGTGCAGGGCGGTTGGGAAGGAGACGGCAATATCGATGCCGATCCGGTTTTTGTCGATCCGGGCAACGGCGATTATCATCTGGCGAGCAGTTCGCCCTGTGTCAACAAGGGCATTGACAACTATGATTACAGACAGGGCGATCTTGATATCGACGGTCAGCCGAGACAGGCTTATTGCCGGGTGGATATAGGCGCTGACGAAGCCGACCAGGTCGATCCCCAATATCTATCGCAACTGGTGAACCTGGTACATGTAGCGGGGAACACTACGGTGAGCACATGGTATCGTGGGATTTGTGAGGCCCTTAACAACGCTGTAGATAATGATGAAATCATAATCACCAAGGGACGGTACTTCGAGAGCATCATCATTAACCGCAACGGCCTGACAATCGGAAGTACAGATCCCAGCGATCCCGATATTGTCATGTCCACCGTTGTTGACGGCAGTCATAACACCACTGAAAACGCTTCTGTTATAACTCTCGCGCAGGGCCAGGCTGACGATGTCGTTATCAAAGGTCTTACCGTTACCGGGGGATTGGGTTATCTGGATGACAATGGTACCGGCGACGCTTCCGATGATATAGTCAAGGGCGGCGGTATTTTATCTATAGACAACAACAGTACTATTATCACCCATTGCGTTATCAGCGGCAATAATGCCGAGTTGGGGGGCGGTCTCTATCTTGCCGAGGCGAACAATGACGATCCCGGCTTATCTTCTACTATAAGTTATTGTGTTATCAGCAATAATATTGCTGAACGGAATGGGGCCGGGATAGCGTTGGAACACTGCGGTAACATCGAGCTGCACCATAATATAATTGCGTCTAACAATGCCGATCAGAATGGCGCAGGTATATTTGCCGATTACGTCTGGGATATAAACATCGAACATTGCAGTATTGCCGATAATCAGGCGGAGGATTCGGCCGGCGGTATAAGGATTGGGAACTGCCAGATCGGCATCGCTATCACAAACAGCATTTTATGGAACAACGGTTCCGATCAAATCATCGATGATCCCGGGCTGCTTTCGGTCACGTACAGTAATGTAGAAAACGGCTGGAACGGGACCGGTGGTAATAATATCAGCGACGATCCGCTGTTTTATGATACGCCGGGTTTCTGGAGTGACAACGGCACAGTGGCTGATCCAGATGACGATTACTGGATGGACGGCGATTATCACCTGCAATCCCAATACGGCAGATGGAACCCGTCATTGAAGGATTGGCAGACCGACAACGTGACCAGCCCGTGTATTAACGCGGGTGATACCGGTGGTGAGCCGGTCAACCAGGGCGCCTATGGCGGTACGTCCGAGGCGAGTAAATCCGAATAGGCCATTGCCGGCGGCGGTCTGAAAAAACGCTATAAAGGTATTATTTTTAAGGAATTATGGCTTCGATAGCCGGCCAAATTCAGTCGGTATCGGATGTGTAGATGACAGGTTTAGCAACAAAGTCGGCTTTTGGCTTGTTGCGATGGAACTGACAGGCTGATTGATGGTCTAACCTTTAGTAAAATGAGGGAACAGTCAAAAACGTGTAACGAAGGTGGATACCGGTGATCAAACGTTTGTGGTATATCAATGCCTCTTTGGCATTCGTAGCGGTAGTGGCCCTGATTGCGGGCCTAGTCCAATTGGATGAATATGTTTCCGTATCGGCCTCGGCCCAGCAGAAATCAGGTTTATCCGGCGGAAATGGGCTGTCCGGGGGCAAGGGCAGCGACGGACTTACCGGTAATAACGATTCCGGTTTGATGGCAGCTCTTCGGCTTTATTCTGAGCGATGGGAGCCGCCGTTTGGTTCGGTAATGATCTCAATTGCTCCGTCGGAAGTTGCGAATGCCGGGGCTCAGTGGCGTATTGTCGGGGGCAAAGTCTGGCAGCCAAGCGGGGTTATGGCAGAGAAGGTTGCTGTTGGTTCTCAGGATGTGGAGTTTAAACCAGTGGCGGGGTGGGACGTTCCTGAGAAAACGACCGTCAAGGTTTCCAAAAAACAAACAACTAAGCATTCCGTGACCTACACAAAGACACCTCCACCGGAATATGGTTTACTGAAAGTAACGATTGCTCCGCAGGAAGTTATCGATCTGGGTGGGAAGTGGCGAGTGGACGCTGGGCCGTGGCAGGACAGCGACGCTACGTGGGATAAAGCCCAGGTGGGTTCACGCAAGATCGAGCTTAAACCGATATCAGGATGGGACCGGCCGGACGGTTTGAACGCCAAGATATCCAAGGACCAGCTTGCAACAGTATCGGCAACCTATACCAAGGCGCTTCCGCCTAAGGTTGGCAGTCTTACGGTGACAATTACTCCACCGGGAGTTGTGGCTGCCGGGGCTCAATGGCGAGTTACAGGGGGACCATGGAACAATAGCGGGGCTACGGTCAGTGACCTGAAAGTCGGGGCATATTCAATTGAGTCCAAGCCCATAGCCAATTCCAAGTGGATCACCCCCGAAGTGCAACCTGTCGAGATATCAATGGGTAAAGAGAATCAGGTTGTCATAACCTACGGCCAACCTAAGCCTCCTGCTCCGAGATTTACCCTTGTTGGTACGATAGAAGGATATAATGGCGGACTCGCCTGGATCAAGAAATCAGCACAAGAAAACAAAAGCGAGGCGTTTTTTGTGGGTGAGACGATCGATAATTACACACTTACTCGAGTGTCCGATGGTTCTGTTGTATTGACTTGCGAAGGTTTCGAGTTTCCTCTTGAGATTTCCAAGTCTTTGCCGGCGCCAGTCGCGGAGCCATCTAAAACGAGTCCACCACAACCGGGACGGATTTCGAGGCCCGGTTATAGACCTCCTCCCAAAGAGGAAGGATGAGGAAACATGCCTAAGCCCATTGTTGTCAGATATTCAAGTTTGGGCAGGCATCTCACTGGATGTTTTCCCGGTGTAGTCGTGATAAAATTGTTAGCGAACGTGTAATCGCCAGGGAGCCGACTCGGCCGGGCGATGTAGTCGAAAGGAAAAAGATACTGTTTTAGGCTGACGATTGGGACTGGTGCGAACTGAGACATTTAGCTGTGCGGTTGCCCAGAGGAGGTCGTCATCGAAGGACACTTTGATATGTTGTGCATTCCAGGCATCCAGTATCAGCGAAAAGGCCCGCGAGCCAAGCAGGCGCATCGCTATTTCCCGACCGGACAGATGTGGTTCGCTCGGTTCGACAAATTCGCCCATCCGGTCGTAATCGTGAGCAGCCAGGGCCAACAGGATTTCATCGACGAGACGTTGGATAAACTCACGTTGCGGTTTAAGTACGGCGTTTTCAGTATTGGAAACGGCGGTATCCGTGGCAACCCTTTGCCCGGCTCGGCCGGCGCAGGAAGCCAACAGTATTGTCATAAAAAGCAAAGAAATAATTAATCGGTTGTAGTTCATCGATTTAACCTGTTTTTATGGAGCGTGCCTGAAAAATGAAAACTCATAATCAAGACAATTATAATAACCGCGAAGCCGATGACAAGGCAAAGGTTAAACGGTCACATTTCCCGGATTGTCATACTGAAAACTCTTTGTCAGGGCCGTTGCGAGAAAGCAAGTTCTGGCAGGGGCCATTGAGTTTGCGAAGTTGGCCCGTTGCTATTGTATTGCTGTTACTGACTGTTGTGCTGTGGACCGTCGTCGGAACGGGCCGGGCGGAACAAGAAAGCAGCGGCAATGGTCAATCGGCCCAGACCGAAAGTGAACAGGGCCAAAAAGAACAGCCCCAAGCACAAGAGACACAAAAAACCGACGACAAAGAATCCGCGGAGAAAAATGGTAAGTCCTCCGAAAAAAACTCGTCGGCTTCTTCCGAGCAGTCTGACAACGGCGAGCAACGTACCGAAAAACGCGGTGCTCCGTCGCCTGAAGATGAATTTTTCGAGTTATTTTTACAATACTCCGAGGCCGAGAAAGGACGTCCCGATTCTCCTGAGACCCAGGCTTTGAAAAAAAAGCTTGACGAGGCGAGGGTAAAAATAGACCAAAAACTGGAGCGGGATCCTCATGTTAATCTGCAAGAGTTGCCGGCCGCTCCTGCCCAGAGCAAACCGAAGACACCTCTGGTCAGACGGTCCGCGACCTCTTCACGGCAAGACGCGGGAAGAACATCTCGAACAAACCCCCCACGCAGTTCCTGGAACCCGCCACCACCGCCGCCACGGGATGCTAATCAACCGAATGCCGAGTCAGCCGAAGTAAACGAGCCGGAGGACAAGGACCAGACACCTTCCGAGCAGGCCGAGGCCCAGCCTGTCGAGGCCCAGCCTGTCGAAGCCCAGCCTGCCGAGCCCCAGCCTGCCGAGCCCCAGCCT
>CAZICK010000101.1:0-12776 GCA_964537505.1 uncultured Pirellulales bacterium | reverse complement strand
TTCGAGAAAAATCCCCCTCCGTCGTGAAAATCGATACCCCTATGAAATATGCAGGCTAGCCTCCCTGAGAGAAGTGAATCACCATGATGTCACAGCCATCTTCCACTACGAATGAATCATAATCGTCCTGAGGCACGAATTTTCCATCTACAGAAACGGTAATCACAGCATAAGTATATTTCATCTCTGCCAGAACGTCAGCGACAGTCATTCCCTCCCGCCAATCGATTTTATTGCTATTTACCGTTATCATGGGTGCCTCCGGAACGGGTCAGTTTACACAGCGGACACCTTCCTATACATTCAAGTTAAGCCTGATAAGGTTTGACTATTTCAACAAGCTCGGGCAGGTCTATGCCAAGTTCTTTTAGTCTTGCAATTGTAGGGATACCATTGGGGGTCCAGCCCCTGCGTTTATAAACGGCGTCCATAAGCTGTTCATATTGATGTTGGCGATACTGTCTAAGTATCTTTATTTTTTCCTGGGTGGATTTACCTTGAGGGTTGATATGTATCAACTCGCTGATCTGGCTGTCGTATCGGTCGCGGCGTGATTCGTATTCCTCTGCGGTGACAGGCCCGACAAGTCGGTAAGGAGGATAATCGTCGCTCCTTTGGCCACAGCCAAGCATAAGAGACATTATTCTTTGCAGATTATAGACCCTGGCAGATTGATCGAGCATTTTCTGCTCGTCCATCTGGTCGATTCCCAGCATGCCCTCAACGTAGCGAAAATAATTTCGTACGTGTCCGGGAACCTTTTGCGATTCTTTTTCCAGGCGATTATCAGCGGGAACGATGTCATTCCATAGAATCTTGCACAGTCCGAAAAGTCCAAACCATGTGCGCCATAACGGGAAGTAGAACAATGCTTCGGCCTTATCCTGGAAGGTCGGAATCTGTCTATTGACCATGTCCATAAAAATCAGCCAGGCTTCGTCATGCTGAGGCCCTTTGATGGCCATGGCGTATCCGCCCTGCTGAGCGAGCGATTCCTTGGTGACGTATTCGGAGACCTCAAGCCCCTTAACCTCCATTCCTATGTCATTTAGAAATTGAGCATCGGCGTTGTATTCCGCGGTCCATTTGTTTTTGAGCCATTTGATGCCCTGGCCAACGTCAACGCCAAAACCTTCACCGAGGGCCATCTGATGGAGCAGTTCAAGAACCTCATCGCACGCCCCAAAGTTCAATTCAAGGCCGCCGGTATGATGTGTGTTTATAACTCCGTTTTCAAACGCTTCCATGGCAAAGGCGATTGTCGTAGCAGCAGATATCACATCTATGCCGTAGGTGTCACAGTAAAAGTTGAATTCGATGGTGAACTCAGGGTCGAAACATCCCATGTTGGCGGCGCCGGCGATGGTTTCGTACTCCGGACCGTCAACACAGACTTTTTGGCCCTGGTAAGGGCCGGTTTTCAGTTCGAAACTACTGGCAGCCTTGGCGCATGCCATCGAGCATCCCGGCCAGCATCCGTCGGCCATTCCCCGGTCCCAGTAATTATCTCTGAATACATTAGAATAGATGTTTTTGGCGTCTGGAAGCGAACCAAACTTATAGTTATGGCATGGAAGCAGGTCATACTTGTCCATCACTTCCACGATATTGCTGGTGCCAACCTGTCGCATGCAACACTGGCTGTCGTCAAGTCTGGCCATTTCGGCATTCACTTTCATGCCGTGATCTCTGATTTTTCGTGGATCGACCGGATGGTTGAAATCGTCAACGATCCGAATGGCGCCTGTAGGACATACGTAAGCACAGGAACTGCAGCCAATACAGTGTCTATCGACCTCGCCAAAAGGCATGGTAAGATGCCTGAGTATTCCCCGTCCGGCGAAATCCAGTACGTTTTCCAGCGGGAACTCCCGACAGGCTCTCACGCAGCGACCGCAAAGAATACAGGCATGTTCATTATCGTCGGTAAGTTCGCTTGCAAAGCGTGATTCTGTTACGCCGCAAACCGTGGCTATTTCCTGTACCACCTTAACGTTCGGCCAGCGGCCCAGATACATCTCAGCGAGTATTTTTCTGTGTTTGAGAACTTTTTCCGAAGCGGTGCTGACCTTGATTTCATCACGAACCGGATAATTGCAGGAAGTAACAAGTTTTTTTTTGCCCCTTTTGTCCTCTATTTCACAAACGCACAGCCGGCAACTGCCGCTGGGCGATAAATCTTTGTGATAGCAAAGCGTCGGGACCTCAATGCCCGCCTGCGTGATCGCATCAAGAAGAAAAGTGTCCTGTTTAATCTCAACAGTTTTATCATCGATTGTTATTTTTATTTTTTCAGGCATTGCTATATAACCTCCACGGCGTCAAATTTGCACACTTCGTAACAGGCGCCGCATTTGACGCATTTGTCGTGGTCTATCGCATGAAGCTCCTTAGCCTGACCGGATATGGCTTCGGTCGGACAGTTTTTTTTGCAAGCCGCACATCCCGTACAATTGTCGTTAATGTGGTATTCGATGAGATTTTTGCAGACGCCGGCAGGGCATTTTTTGTCGTAAATATGCTTTTCATATTCATCTTTGAAATACCGTAACGTACTTGTCACGGGGTTTGTAGCGGTAGCTCCCAGTTGACATAAACTTGTATCGGAAATCGTCTGCGAGAGTTCCTCGAGGAATTCGATATCACCCGGTTTTCCTTTTCCCTGACAGATATTCGTAAGCGTATTGTTAAGTGCAAAAAGCCCTTCGCGGCAGGGAGTGCATTTCCCACACGATTCATCGACAAGAAATTTCAAAGAATAACGCGCCACGTCAACCATGCAGGTTTTTTCGTCCATGACGATCACTCTACCGGAGCCCATCATGGAGCCGGCCTTTGAAAGTGAGTCAAAATCGACCGGCATATCCAACAGGCTCTCGGGGATACATCCACCGGAAGGGCCACCGGTCTGAATCGCTTTGAATTTTCGTCCACCGGGAATTCCTCCGCCTATTTCGAAAACAAGCTTGCGAATCGGAATTCCCATTGGGACCTCAACAAGGCCGGTGTTGGTAACCGCACCGATCAAATAGAAAACCTTGGTGCCGGAAGAGCCTGACCATGGACTGTTACTGACATCTCCGGTTCCCATCGAAGCGAACCATTTGGCGCCTTTCTCGATAATAGCCGGGATATTGGCCCAGGTCTCGACGTTGTTCAGGACGGTGGGTTTGTCGCGGTATCCGTACTCGACATTGTGAAGGTACTTGGCCCGCGGTTCACCTGCCCTGCCCGACATCGAAGCCATCAGGGCCGATGATTCACCGCATACGAACGCTCCGGCGTCACGGTGAATGGCAATGTCAAAAGTAAACTCACTGTCCAGAATATTTTCACCCAGCAGGCCGTATTGCCTTGCCTGTGAAACTGCCTTTTCGAGTCTTGCCAGCGCCAGTGGATATTCCTTGCGGGTGTAAACAAAACCCTCTTTGGCGCCGACAGCATAAGCACCTATGAGCATACCCTCAATGACCGAATGTGGGTCGGTCTCGATAATGTATCCATCGGCGTTACAAACCACGTAGCCAATCTCATTTCGCTTGGCCATCGCCTTTTTGCATGACTGCCATTTAACGCCGGCCGGGAATCCACCGCCGCCGCGTCCGCGGATTCCTGAGGCGATTACCTGCTCAACAACAACGTCAGGTGGCATTTCAATCGCTTTGGCTATCGCCTTGTAACCGCCGCGAGCTATGTAATGTTCAATTTTTTCCGGATCGATCAGCCCCCTGTTTCTAAGGGCTACAGGTTGCTGGGCGGTAAAGAACGGAATTTCATCGATCTTTTGATAAATCTGCCCTGAAGCGGGGTCACGATAAAGAAGTCTTTCAACCACTTTTCCGCCGATAAGATGGCTGTCTATGATCTCAGCGACATCCCGCGGACCGATTTTCTGGTAGAAAACACCTTGCGGCTGAACAACCATTACCGGTCCGACTGAGCAAAAACCGATACAGCCTGTCGCCACCACAAGAAAGTCTTTTTCCAGTCCCCTTGCCTTAATTTCCGCGGTCAACCTGTCTTTTATGTCGAAACTCTTCGCAGAGGCGCAACCAGTAGAGGTACAGACCATCAGCATAGCTTTATAGCTTTTCAATCGCTCATTTGTCTTAGCGGCTATCTCATCAAGGCCGTCACGAGTCACTTTGGCTGTCACTATATCAGACATGGCAGGTCCTCCCCTCTTTGTCATCGCGGCTGATTCGATTGAAGGCGTCTTCTATGATTCGCGGGACGTCCCTGCTCTTTACGTTATTTATGATCTCTCCGGCGACCCTTACCACCGGGGCGATACTGCAACAGCCCAGACAAGCTACGGCCTCGAGCGTGAAGTTGTCGTCCTGTGTGGTCTCGCCCCGCTCGATGCCGAGCGCCCGCTCGAAGGAATCAAGGATTTTGGCCGCCCCTTTGACGTGGCAGGTGGTACCTACGCATACCTCGATAAGGATTCTGCCGATCGGTTTGAGGCTGAAAGCCTTGTAAAAGGTAGCGATATGATAAAGCTGAGCTTTCGATACACCGGTTGCCAGGGAAAGCTGCTCGATAGCCTGTTTGGATATGTATCGCTGACTGCCCTGAATATCCTGCATCGCTTCAATTACATATTCTGGATCGTTGTTCCATTTGGCTATAATTTCCCGGACCTGGGGGGCGTCGGTTTTCTGGGATGGGCATATCTGCGAAGTTATCCGCCGGGCAACTTTATTTTCAGCGATATTCCAGGGGCGAATGATTTCTTTATTCTTTATAACAACAGCCTTGATTTTCTTATTGCGAAAAACCGTGCCGATACCGCCGCGACCGGCCTGTTTGAACCGGGCAGTCTGACGTCTCCAATCCCAAAATGAGAAATTCAAAAGGCCCATTCTGATGTGTTCGGCGCCGCGGCCGGAGGAAACAACGGCAATGTTGCGTTTGTCCATCTCATCGTCAGCGTACATTTCGGTAAGTTCCTCGGCGAGCAAATGGGAATCGACGCTTTCCAGAGGAGCTTTTTCTATGGTGATTTTTCTGTTAACCGCATCGATATATATGATGATCTCGTCTTTGGCCTTGCCGACTATTGTCAGGGCGTCAAACCCGGCAAACTTAAGAAAAGGTCCGAAATGACCGCCCACATTACAATCCATAACTGAAGCTGTCAGCGGTGAAATGGCGGTAACCAGGGTCTTGCCTGATCCGGGGAACGAGGTGGTCCCCCCCAAAGGTCCGGACGAAAATGATATTGGGTTCTGGGGGCTGTCCCATTTTGTTTGAGCGTTGATTTCCTGGAACATCAGCCACAAATCAAAACCCTTGCCCCCTATCCAGAGGTCCTTCATCTGCTGGGTGACCGGGCGAATTTCGATGGAATTTGTGGAAATGTCGATTCTTAAAGTACGGTCGGTATAACCTCTGTGAAGCTCCCCGTGGTCATAACCAAAGCGGGTTAAGACCTCATGGGCTTCGATCATACTGTCAATCCGGGCATCTGCCATTATGCAAGCTCCTGCTTCTGTAAAAAACTACGTAAAAAGCATGATAACCATTCCTGTTTTTCGTCCATATCTATGAAGATTATGAATGAAACCATGTATTCTATCTTAATATGTGGACTATTTCAAGGAATTTTAGTAGAGACTTACCACGGTCTGGTCGCGTTTTCGCGGACAGGTTTGAAAACTCGCAGTGCCAATGGGATATTCGGGTTGGTCAGTTTAAAGTGAACGGTTTTGCAAAAATGCCGCGTTCCGGTCAGTCTCTGGGGCTGGTTCTACGATCCACGGGTTTGTTCAGGGCAACACATTCGTCAACCGGGATGCGCATATCCATCGGCATACCGAAATCCTGATGATCGAGAAACTCACCGCCGGCCCCCGCAACTCTGCCAAGAGCAAAAACCATAAAAGCGATATCGCAAACCCGTCGAACGGTAATGCGTTTTTCCTCCAACATTTTCCAACAGTTGCCGAGCACTACCGAGGCGATAGCAGCGTCAATATTGACAGCCCAGACGTTTTTTGCGATATCGATCTCTTTGAGCTGATGAGCGAGCAAGTGATAGAAATCCAGAAAGACATTACAGAGTTTTTTTTCTTTGAGGAAGTTAAAAATGACCTGTTCTCGTGGGTCGTAGTTGACGGGCTGTCCGTTGAAAACAGGGTGCCCCAGGCAAGGGATACGCTCATAGTCCGTCCCAGCTTCTTTAGCGGCAGTGCGCCGCTTGCTGAACTGATCGGCTTGTTTGTTGGCTATTTTCTGGAGATCAAGGCCATGATCGGGGTCGTAAGGATCGGAAAGCCTGGTGTCTTGGAAGGCTTGAAGAAGATATTCCACCGCCCGGCGTCCGTTGCCGCCGTGAATATCACCCATACATGCCAAAGCTGCAATCATAGCGGTATTCGGCGCATTCCCGGCTGAGGTGGAAAGCTTTGCCCCTTGAGCTGAGATGGTGCCTGGACCGTTAGTGAGGGACGCTATAAGGCATTTCTCGATCAGTTGTGCCTCAAAATCCCGAGGTCGCTGACCCGTCCATGCAAGAATGAGCGATTCGGCAAAAGAACCTCCAGCCATTTCCTTTTCCAGAGAATAACCGTAAATTCTCGGTTCGCGTCCGTCATTAGAGGAGGCGTGGCTGGCATTTCTCATATTTCTGGGCGTGGGAGTCGCACCAACAGCCTTGCTCAAAAGCTTTATCTGTGACCAGTAAGGCTCTGGTGTTTTGCCGCGATGGAGAATCTGTTCGGAAGGAAGATGCTTTCCATAACCCTTGTAATCGACAAACCAGGGGTTCAGCACCAGTGGTTCCGACGGCCGAAAATCCCGCTTAACATCCACTACATCACAAATCAATGCCGCTGCCGCCGGCAGATGGTGAAGCGTTTTAATACGTATTCCCCTGCTTAGCGCCTTGATTGTTTCCGGTGTTTTTTCGTACTTGATCCCGGGGTCAAAAGGGTCAATCTCGAAATATTCGTCAAAAAGTTTCATTTTGGCGGTAGCGGTTGTTTCCTTTCCTTCCACTACGGCGCCGGCGTGCCCCAAGGAAAGATCGAACTTTTCCAGCACCTCTCCGGTAACATAGGCAATGATCGGCTTGGGATATTTTTGTTTGCCGCTGCGTAACATCTGCAGGGCATCTTTTTCGTAAAGACCGCCCGGCTCACAGTAAACAGTGATGATCCTGGTGCTCTCATCGTCGCGTGCCAGCTCCAGGATATTCTTGAGGGGCATGAGAATGAGCATATCCTTTCCCGTTGAAATACCGTAAGATGTTCCTAATCCGGCACTTAGGAGATACGAAGCCATGGTATTCACCATGTTGCCACTGTTGGAAATTATCGTCGCACAGCCCGGTCGAAAGTTCTCGCCAGGACTGTCACCACCCACGGATCCCACCCGCACCGCATCGTGAACGTTTATAACGCCCAGGGAATTACAGCCTACAACGTCAATGTTGGCTTGAGAACATATCTGAGCTATCTTGGCGGTAACCTCTATGGAAACGTGCTCAGTGATAATAAAAATCGTTTCGATAGTGCCGTTACGGTGCTCTACAATCTCCTTAACCTCGGCGTAAACCGCCTGTGGAGGTGAATAGACCACAATTTTATTGGGCCATTGTTCCTTGGGCAGAGAATTGGTCAGTTCCTCGACGTTGGAAAAGACCGGTATCGGCCGGCCGTGTGGCACGTCGAGTTTTTGGCCCTGCCGGCCCAAGGCCCAGCCGCCTACAATATTACCACAGTATTTTTGTGAAGCGGCGGTGACGACGGCGGCCTCCCTGCCGGTGATGTTGGAGACAGCTACCCGGTCCCCAGCCTTTAGCAGGTCACTTAGCTTCTTAGCTCTCATCTTTGACGTCTCCGGTTTCTGGCCAGACCTTTACCAGTTTGGCCGCGTATTCGGCTACCTGGGTTACGGGCGTCTCGGGACCAAAGATAACATACGGCAAACCCAGTGCCTCCAGCGTGTCTCTCATGATAAGTATCCCTTTGACAAGGTGCGGGCCGCCGCGACCAACGATTACAGGAGTGGATATGGCGCCATATTCATAGACGTAAGCCTCCAGGGCATCGGCAATGGCTTTGAAGGTCACGTCGATGAGCGTATTGTTGGCGTTTCCTCCAAGGATGAGGAGCAGTTTTGCCTTTTTGAGATTGTGCTCAAAACATATTTTTGCCGTTCCGAACATGCGTTCGTATGGCGGATTGCCCCCGAAATCGGACAGGATAATAGGACTTCCGCCGCACTGTACGAGCGTTTCGATGATGATGGTCGAGGCGCCGCCGCCAAACAGAATAGGCAGTATCAGTTCACCGCCCAGTTCCGACGCGTGCGCCTGCCCGCGGTAACTGGAAGCATTCCAGGAAGCCATCTCTTCCTCGAAAATCGTCATATTGGCTGGATATTCGGGCAGATTAAAGCCGAGATTCCTGAACTTAAAGTTTGCCTCATCAAAAACGGCCTTAAAATCACAGGCATACGGCTTACCATCCGGCGTGATTCGCCACGGGTTTACTTCACACATCCGCATCCCGGTCGATATAAAGGTGTCCCAAAGGTCCACCAGGCTGCGTGAAAGCAAACTGACCAGGTTCGCGGGACATCCGAGTTTGGCAATCGCTTCACTGACCTGGTAGGCGCCTAAGCCTTTGAACACGTCAATCTGAAAGGTTATTTTCTGGTCGTCGGCAACATCCTCTATCTCCACGCCACCAGCCAGCGACAGCGTCATCGATGGGGCCAAATAGCGGGAATCATAAGTAATGGCGGAATATACTTCCATTTCAGCCGGAATGTACTGGGTCAGATATGCAGTGCGGCAAAGGTGGCCGTTGATTTCCAGAGACTGGACCTGTTTCAACTGGCGCTGGGCCTCCACGTAATCGGTAACCATCGTGACGGCGCCGGCTTTGCCTCGCCGGCCGGATAAGACGTCCGGTTTGACCAGTGCCTTGCCGCCCCACCGCTTGATGGCATCTCTGATCTGAGCTGCGCCTGCCTCTGCAGTGAGGAACTCCGGTACCGGCAGATTGAACCGGCCGGCTATGTGCTCAAGAAATGGTAACTCAGTCATCTGTGCGGGCATTGTCGCTACTCTCAACATCAAAATGTTGTTTATACTTTAATATCGGACGAATATCAAAAAAAATGCAAATTTTCCCCTATTCTTGTAAGGTGGCAGATGGTGGTGACGTCGAGGTGACTTTCTTTGTTGCCTGTGGGTTGCGATTTCAGTATTCGTTCGGGCTGGGGACTAAATCGAGCATCTGTGCCGCTACGTTGACACGGGCAATTCGAACGCGGATTTTCTGGCCGAGCCTGAAGGGGCAGTTGGTCGAGAAACGTCCCTGCTGGGAACGCTCTGGTTGTTTCGAGCGGGGTGACCGGCGGGATTTTTTCTGATCGCCTTTGCCGCCCTGCCGTTGTGTTGACTGCCAATAAATGGCGTCCTGTGCCGTAATCAGCCCTTCAAAGAGGAATTTCTCCAGTTGTACAAAAAGTCCGAAATCGGTTATGGAAACCACCACTCCGTGCATATCGTCTCCGACGCGACCGGCGAGCAGTTGCAAAAGTTTTATGTTTTGCAGCTCATACTCGGCCCGCTCGGCATTACGCTCGCGATCACTGCAATGGGCAGCGAGCTTTTCTAATTCTTCATAGCTGGAAAATTCTCCCCGAGCAGTCTCTTTGGTCAGCCGTCCTTCGAGCCATTGGGCCAACAGGCGATGCACCGTAAGGTCCGGGTATCTGCGAATCGGGCTGGTAAAGTGACAATAGCACCTGCTGGCCAAAGCGTAATGACCTATATGAGCGGGATTGTACTCGGCTTGCTGCATACTTCTGAGCACCGCCAGGTTTATCAAAAACGACTCCGGTTTGCCCTTTACCGACGCCAATAGCTGCTGTATATCCTCACGACCCATTTTTTTAGGAATCGTATATCCGCACAATTTAATCACCCTTACCATCTCGCCAGTGGTCAGGCCGTCCGGTTCCGGATGTACCCGTCGAAGAAACTCCACCATGATACTATCCAGCAACCGTGCTACCGCCTCATTGGCCTCCAGCATAAACATCTCTATAATAGTATGTGAAAAAGACCTGCTTTCCAGACGCGCGTCGATAGCTAGGCCTTTGTCGTCGTAAACCAGCTCGGCCTTGGGCAGGTCCAGGGTTAACATTCCCTGTTTTTGCCGACGTTTCTGCAGAATCCGGGCGAGCTGCTCCATTTTCCTGACCAGCTTAACAACGCCAGCCCCAATAGCCGGCTGATCGGACCCGGCAATTTTGCCGGTTTTAGCGGAGACCTTGCCATCAAGAATGTGATCGATGTCTTCGTATGTCAATCGCCGGGTCGATCGCATTACACTATTGGCAAATCGCGAGGCAAGTACCTGGCCGTTTTCATCAATTTTGACATAGACACTTTTTACCAGTCGGTCCTGCCCTTCCTGCAACGAACATATCCCATTACTGAGCAGTTCCGGCAGCATAGGAACCACGTGCAGGGGCAGATATACACTGGTGCCACGGGCCATAGCCTCCTTGTCCAGGCGACCATCCGGTTTGACAAAGTGACTTACATCCGCTATGTGCACACCCAGCAGCCAATGGCCATGCGGCAATCTTTTGATACTGACAGCATCATCAAAGTCGCGGGCATCAGCCGGGTCGATGGTAATGATCTCCTGTCGGCGGATATCTTCCCGGCGGCCAAGCCTGCCCTTACGGCCCCTGCCGGGGTGGTCTTGCTGCTCCAGAAGGTCCTCCACGTTATAGTCCCGGATGCCGCTGCGAGCTTCATTAAGTGCGCCCCGGCTAAATTTATCCTCCAGATTATACCGCCTCATAACGCCTTTAAGTTCTGCCTGGCTGGTACCGCTTTTGCCCAGCCGCTCTATAATAACTCCACTGGCGTAACAATCCCGGGAGGGAAAGTTGAGGATTTCCACGAGTACCTTATCACCGATCCGGGCATCCTTTGCCGATGGATCATCAACGGCAATTCTTTCCGAAATATCTTTGCCGTCAGGCTTGATGAACCACCATTTACCTTCCTTGAACAAATCGCCTGTAAACTGACTCTGTCCGCGAGATATAATCTCGATAATTTTGCCTCTGGTACGCGTTTTGCCGTTACGCTTACCGCATTGAAAAACCCGTGCAACGACCCTATCGCCCGTGATTGCCTCCAGCGACGCCCCCGCCGGTATGAACAGGTCACCTTGTGCAGTGAGTTTGTCCGGCCGGACGAAACCAAAGCCTTTACTATTCGCCTGGAAAATCCCGGTTATCTGACCTGTCATTTCCGGCAAAGACAGGCATTTACTATTATCGATAACAATACTGCCCTGCCGGGATAACTGTTCGACAGCCTGGCTGAACTTATCGTACTGTTCCTGTGGCACTTGCAGCAATTGGGCCACGGCCTGTTTTTTCAACCCGGTATAGTCCGGGTGCGTCAAAAGGCTTATGATTCGCTTTGTAAAACGCTTTGGCATATACGCGATAGTACCATGAAAAGTTATTTGCCGCCACGGATTAAAGATAACTTTTGTCCTTTTGGCTGCGGGTAATTACATAACATCTGGATACACAAACGGTTACAGCCTACAAAAGCAGGGTAAAATAATATCCGCAAGTGCCTAGTTTAATATGTGTTTCCGTTTAACCGGCCTTGACAGCGATAACAAGCCCCCCAAGCCCATCGCCCCGGCGGATTCATATATTGCCTCTTCCGGCATATTCAGCTAATATCTTGTTCGACAGCACTCAGGCTTAAGTTGATCTCATTGATGGAGAACCGTAATTGATGGCATTGATACTGTTTTTAGCCAAGGCCGTGTCGATTTCCTTGTCCGGTGTTATGGCGCCCGGGCCGGTGACCGCGGCAACCATCGCCGCTGGAACACGATCACGCCATGCTGGCGGACTGATCGCTGTTGGTCATGGTGTGGTGGAATTTCCACTGGTACTTTGCATCTGGGCGGGAATGGGCCGTTTATTTCTTCAATCAGAAACGGTAAAAATGGTTATAGGTTTGGTCGGCGGCGCTTTTCTGTTATTCATGGGAATACAAATGCTGCGCAGCGTTGGTAAAAACAATGAAAAAGTTACACAATACACCAGCAAAAACCCACTATGGACCGGCATCATTCTCAGCGCGGGCAATCCCTTTTTTTTATTGTGGTGGCCTACGGTGGGTCTGGTGTTGATAAAAGATGTTCAAGAACTTGGAGGGTTGGCATTTGCCCTGTTCATAACAGTTCATTGGCTGTGCGATCTTGTTTGGCTGGAAGCTTTATCGTGGACAAGTTTCAAGGGGGCGAAACTGCTGGGCGGCCGAACACAATACGTTGTTCTGTTAGTGTGCTCACTGACACTTGTAAGTTTCGGCCTATTCTTCATTTACAACGCCATCCCAAAAAGTGTGGTTGTTTAAGTTGTTTAATCATAGGACTATTGCCGCGGTATTACTAAAATTGCTTTCGCCGCCGGTATTGACCGCCTTTACCCTGTATTCCAGTTGAAGGCCCTTCGGCTGGCCGGTCAGGTTGATCTCGTTATTAAGCGAGGTAGCCACTATCTGCCATTGGCCGAACTGGATGCCCGATCAGGTCGGGCATGACAATTATTTTTGGTTCGGGGGAATTGATGTAAGTGCTTATTTTACGTTGTCGAAAATTGATGTACTGGATGCCCGATCAGGTCGGGCATGACAATTATTTTTGGTGTCGGGGAATTGATGTAAGTGCTTATTTTACGTGGTTGGAATTGATGTAAGTGCTTAT
>CAZICK010000100.1:0-13026 GCA_964537505.1 uncultured Pirellulales bacterium | reverse complement strand
GCTGGAAGCCCTAGCTCCAGCGGCTTAAACCTCTATAAAAAGTGCGAAAGTTTACGATGTGTTAGTTACGAAATATGACGGTTCGATTTATACTTGGTCGCAGCGGGAGCGGTAAGACACATTATTGCCTGGAGGCGATAAAGGGTGAGCTTGTGCGCTGCGCTAAAGGTTTTCCGCTGATTCTGCTGGTACCCGAGCAGGCTACGTTTCAAATGGAACAGGCGTTGGTTCGGGATGATCGTCTGGACGGTTATAACCGTGCCTTGGTTATGAGTTTCGAGCGACTGGCACATCAGATTCTATGGGAGACGGGGCCGGGTAGTCTGCCGGTACTTAGTGAATTCGGCAAACAGATGATTCTCCGGCGATTGCTGCAAGAGCGACAGTCACAGTTAAAGATATTCAACCGCGTCGCTGGTCGCAGTGGTTTCATAACCCAACTCAGCGCTATGATCCGCCAGCTTCGTCAATATTGCCAAACTCCCGAGCAGCTCGCTGAACAGTGCAAAAACCTGCTCCAGGCCGATGAGGCGAGGCTGGTGCCTTTGGCTGAGAAACTTTCCGATCTGGCGGTGATATATCAGTCGTATCAGGACCATCTGGCCAAACGGTTTGTCGATCCGGACGATTTTCTCGATCTGGTAAGCTCTCGCTGCCAAGAAGCCGAGGTTTTGCGAAATGGGCATTTGTGGGTGGACGGTTTTGCCGGTTTTACCCCCCAGCAATACCACGCCCTGGCTGCCCTGACCCGGTGCGTTGTCCGCAGTGAGATTACTATCTGTCTCGATCCGCTGTGCCGACAGTTTCAGATCGCCCAGGGGCACCCGGACGAACCTGAGCTGCTGGATCAAACAAATCTGTTTCACCCGACACTGCAAACCTATCAGCGTTTGGCAAGATTGCTCGGTGGGCAAGGTCAATTGGAACCGGCATTGATTCTGCCGAGTGATTTTGACGTGCCATTGCCACGTTTTCGAAACTCCACCAAGTTGGCCCGGTTGGAGCGTAATTTTTTAAACCCGGCCGGTAACAAAACCGATCGTTCTACTCACTCGGCTGCATCTGCCGAGCGGGACATTCCCGTGCGTGATATAGTTATTCTCGAAGCGTCTCAACGGCGCCAGGAAGTCAGGGCGGCAGCGGGCCATATTCTGCGTTTGTGCCGTGAACAGAATTACCGGTTTTCCGATATAGCTGTCATCTTGCGTGACTTCGGCGATTATCAGGAACTGCTGGAGGCGACCTTCACTGATTACGATATTCCATATTTTATCGATCGTGGCCGCAGGGTGCATCATCATCCCCTGATAAAACTGCTGCGATGTTGTCTGCAGATTATCATCAGTGATTTTCAAAGCGAACATGTTATCGACTATCTCAAAACCGATCTGGCCCCGTTGCCACGCGAGGCCGCGGACAGCCTGGAAGACTATGTTGGGCGTCATGGTATTCAATCGGATCGCTGGTACACAGGGCGGTCCTGGCGGATCGGCGACGGCGATAAAAACGAACAACAAGCGACTTCTGTGCAGTTGACCGGCGAACAGCTAAACCAGTATCGCCTGCGAGCCATAGCCCCCCTGCTGCAAATGCGAGAGGAACTTTACGGCCGTCAGTATCAATCCGACCGTCAACTATCGGTACGCGATATCACGGCTCAATTAGCAGGTTTGCTGGAAAAGATCGACGTTGGCGAAAAACTTTCGCAATGGCGTCAGCAGGCCCAGGACAATAACGATCATGACCAGGGGCAGACCCACGAGCAGATATACAAAGATGTGATCGGCCTGATGGACGATATGGTCGAGTCGCTGGGTGATTGTTCTGTTACGCTTGGTGAGTATTCGGAGATTCTCTGCTCCGCGATGGAACAGATGACGCTGCGTTTGATACCGCCGGGACTCGATCAGGTGCTTATCGGTACGATCGAGCGGTCGCGTCATCCGCGTATCCGAGCTGCTTTCGTACTGGGCGTCAATGAGCAGTATTTTCCGCGTGTAAGTTCTCCTGACACATTTTTTACCGATCCGCAACGGGAGCTGCTGGCCCGGCAGGGTTTGGAACTGGCGCCAACCAGCACGGAAAAACTAATGCACGAACGTTATCTGGCCTACATTGCCCTGACCCGGCCACAGGATTTTCTGTGGGTCAGCTTCCCCATCGCTGATGAAAACGCCAGTACGCTCAATCCTTCTTCGCTGATCGCGAATATTCAGGATGCGCTCGGTGGCAGCGTGCCTTTTGTAAGGCTAAGTGACGATAGCGGCCAACCTGACCCTGATAACATTACCACCTTGTCTGAGTTATCGCGGCAGTTGGCTTTGTCTTTTTCGCCGTTCCAGCCGGGCGAGAAACCTTCATCCGTCTGGACACAGCTTTACCATTATGCGCGTAAGCAGGGTGATTGGCTCAAGATGATCGATCGTGGTTTGGCGGGGTCGGTGTATCGTAACCGTGCCGAGCTGAACCGTGATGTAATAAAGCGATTGTTTCCCCAGGTGCTTCGCAGCAGTGTCTCGCGCCTGGAAACCTTTGCCGCTTGTCCTTTTCAGCACTTCGCCCGTTATATTTTGCAGCTTGAAAAACGCCGGGAGCTAAAACTGGGCGCCATGGATATGGGTAGTTTTTACCATGATGCGCTCTGTCGTATTTTTCTGCAGATGAGCCAGGCCAGGCTCGACTGGCGCGATCTGACCGATGAGAAGCTCGATAGTATTATTGAATCAGTGGTGACTTCGCTGATAAAGACAGAGTCGCAATTTAGCGAACTAAAGGAGCAATCGCATCGCAACCGGTTTCTGCTCGATAATACCACCGGTCATTTGCAGCAGTTTTGCCGATCGTTGCGGGCCGGGGCCGGGGCCGGGAATTTTTATCAGCGTCATGCGGAATTGGAGTTCGGCCCTGAGAGTGCTCCATACGGGCCGCTGGAGATCGATCTGCCTGATGGCCGCCGGTTAGCTCTGCGTGGCAAGATCGACCGGGTGGACGTTTGTCTCAGGGATGACGGCACGGTCGGCGTTAGCGTAATCGATTATAAATCATCGGCCCGTTCTTTTCCCTACGGGCAGTTTTATCATGGTTTGTCTTTGCAATTGATTAGTTATCTGCTGGTACTGCAAACGCATTACCGCCCTGGTGACGGCGAGCGGCCTGAACCCGCCGCGGCATTGTTTTTACCGATCCATCGTCCGGGACAGTCTCATCCGGAGCCGCCTGGCGAAAATGTCCTGGACCAGGCCAAATCGTTACGGTCCGACGATAGCCGGCCTCACAAGGCAACCGGCCTTATCGGCGGTGCGTGGATTGTCGATCTTGACCATACCGTAAAATCTAAAGAATGGTCCCGATTCTACAGTTTTTATATAAACAAGGAGAATTCCGTTTATATCCCATCCAATTCAGCGGTAGTAACGCCCAAACAGATGTCAGCCTTAATCGAGCACTGCCGCAAGACGCTGGCCAGGCTTGCAACTGAGATAACCTACGGCAAAATTGAAGTTTCGCCGTATCGTCTGGGTGAGAAGGATACTCCCTGCCCTCGTTGCGATTACCACTCTTTGTGCCGTTTCGATTTCAACAGCGAGAGCTACAATGAATTGCCGTCAATGTCCAAACAAGATGTCCTCGATCAAATAGAAGTGTAACTCCGCTGCGGTGCAAAACTATCCGTCCAGCAGGAGGATGGTCATTTGCATCGGCGGTACGGCGACATCGGAAGTGAGGTCGATGTATTGATAGTCGCAGCAGGTGCGCAGGCGCAGGTCACAGTAGCTGACGAGTCGGCCCTGTTCGTTTAGTTCGCGGACGCGTTTGATGGTAAAGCCGATGCGGCTCAGGCGGATACGTGCATCGATGGCCCAGTCGAACCCGACGTTCAAGAGGGCTAAAATGATTCGGCGACGTTTGCCGAGCGGAATATAAAATGGTACAAGGTCGGGGGCATTTTCCACAAAGCAGTCCAAACGCTTACGCAGCAGCCAGGCAAAAACCTCGCGAAAATGTCTTTGACGTTGAATACAAAGCAGTGGTGCAGCCTGAGCCGAGCTGCTGATACTATAAGGGAGTATCACGCAACGATGGTTGTGGTCGGTGTTGTCAAAGGCTGTCATGCCGTTGGTGTTGGGCCGGTGGTTTTTAAGATTGAGGGTAGTAATCGCCCGGGCGTTACGGTGGAAAGGACGCAAGCAGCGAAAATCGCCGGGTTCCATATCTCCATTCAAGATGGTGTTGTGGCCATAGTATGGAGCGGCTAAGGTCTGGTCAGAGATGATCTCGGTCTGAACATTTTTCAGGGGGCCGGCAACTTTGACGCCTATCAGGCCGGGTAGTTTCATCGACTGGATCGTCTCGGCAGCCGAGGCATCGAGCAATACGCCGTTTGTGAATATGTGGTTTAGTTGTCGCCGCGTTAAATAGGCCGGTGTCCGGCCGATGAGCACGTAAGGGGCGTTTGTGCCATCGGTCGGTTTTACGGAGCCGGTGGTGACGATGGTTACCGGCAGCCCCATACGCCATAACAGAATGGGCCAACAATTGTCCTGCCATTTGCTTTTACCGCCGGTGGCGGGTTTGGCGTTGGTCAGGTCTGGTATGACAACGCGAATACCAGTGGGACCGGACGCGTTTGTCAGCAATTTGGTCAGCTTGTTGAGGAGGTCGAGACGATTTTGGCGCATTTGCAGATAAAGGTTTTCTGCCGCGGGTGCGGTGCCGATTTTGTCGAAACAGTTTATCAGCATTCCTTTCAGGCCATAAAGTACGTTAAGGTTTGTCTGCATTTGCTGGGCCTCGGCGCTTTTGTGAAAAGGCGAGGCATAACTGTTGTCGGCGGCGCCGAACAGTTCCAAACCGGGAAGTGAACCGGTTTGCGCGATGACGGTCGCCATGGTCTGGGCGGTCTGCAGTATATCCGTGCGGTTGTAGTCCCGGCCAAACGGCTGCGTTTGGGCCAGCAGGGGTTGATGTTTTCCGGCCAGCGCCCTGGCGATTTCACCGGCAGTGACGGCATATTGTCCGTAGCGCCGCGGCGCGTCGGCGATCAAGCCGATACGTGTGCGTGGGCTGCATTTGTGAACCGTCCGGCGAATGGTTTGGAAGCAGTTTAGAAAGCTGCTCCGCGGGTATTGGTATTTTTTGCCCGAAGTTGTATCGTCAACCCATATTGTGCGGACGGGAATATCGGCAGCACGTGCGTAAAGGGATTTCAGGTAGCGTTTATGGGCCGGGTCATTGGGTCGCAAGTTTGCCGGGCCGGGCAGGATCAGATCGGCACTGATACCGCGCCGGCGCAGCCTGGCGATGACAGCTTTGGTCCGGGCAACCCGATCGGCGATCTCAGATCGATCCAACACAAGACCATCGAGATCAGGTTCGGTCAGACCCAGGCATACTCTCCGGACATCGATTTGTTCCAGGGCTTCAAACATATTCTGTAATTTGCCGTCGGTCTGAAAATGACGATAGGCAAAACGCAGGGGCAGGATAGTTGCAGATTCTTTCGACATGTGTGGTACGCTCCAATTACTCCAAAACACTCGTTTTATGAGCATTTTTATATCATAATCAGACGGGCAAAACCAGAAAAATGCCTGCAAAATAAGACTGTTTCGAGATAACTTCTGTATTGACAAGACTTTAGATCGCTCAATATTGTTAGGCGATGTGGAAAAATTATTGTTTACAAGTCTGTTTATGTGTGGTACACTTATCCGATTATAATTATGGACAAAAGGTGCCTAGATAATAGGAGTGTTTGCAGTGAAAAAAGGTATTCATCCGGAATATGTGGAAGTGAAGGTCAAGTGCGGTTGTGGCAATGAGTTCAAGACCCGCTCGACCAAGAGCGATATTCATGTGGAAATCTGTTCGGTTTGCCATCCATTCTACACCGGCAAGCAGAAGTTTGTCGATGCGGCCGGGCGCATCGAGAAGTTCCAAAAGAAATACGGCAGTAATTATGGCGTAAAGAATAATAACAAAGCTTAGTTGCTTTTCAATTAAAATCGCGCTGACTGAAATGTTCCCTGACGGGGATGAGGTCAGCGTGTTTTTTTTTGTTCGCTTGGCAGCATTATTGGCGGCATTAGTTGGGACAAGTTTGTAAAAATGGTTACACCGGAAACAAAACACAATGAGCGTATTTTAGCGAAGCTGGCGGAACTGGAAGTGCGGTTCATGGAACTGGAAGGGCAAATGAACGATCCGAAGGTTGCCAACAATGCGACCCTGATTACCCGAATCGCCAGGGAGCACGGTAAACTCAAGGGGATGGTTGATTGCTACCGGTCCTATCGAGACCTGCAACGGCAGTGGCAAGAGGCCGCGGGACTGGTAGCGGAAGGTGGTGATTCGGAGCTGTGCCAGATGGCTCAAGAAGAGCAGGACAGTCTGGGCAGGCAACTTACCAGCGAACTCGATCGGGCCAAAGAAGAAATGGTAATGTCGGATGATGCGGTGATCGGCTCGGTTATTATGGAGATTCGTGCCGGTACCGGCGGTGAAGAGGCGGCATTGTTTGCGGGTGTTTTGTATCGGATGTACACCAGGTATGCCGAGAAACGTGGATGGAAGATCGAGCAGATAAGCTTTTCCGGAACCGATATGGGTGGGTTTCGCGAAGCGATTTTCGGGGTCAAGGGCAAAGGTGTCTGGCAGGAACTCGAATACGAAGGCGGCGGGCATCGGGTGCAACGGGTGCCGGAAACCGAGGCGCAGGGACGAATTCATACGTCCGCGGCGACGGTGGCGGTGCTGCCGGAACCGGAAGAGTTGGATATCCAGATCAAACCCGATGAGGTTGTCGAGCATGTGGCCCGGTCGAGCGGACCTGGCGGACAGAGCGTTAATAAGTTGAATTCGGCTATCAAACTGGAACATCTGCCGACCGGTATCACGGTGAGTATACAGGATGAAAGGAGTCAGCACAAGAACCGGGCCAAGGCGTGGCGTATCCTGCGGGGCCGGGTGTATGACCATTTCGAACGGATAAGACGGTCGCAACGAGATTCGGCGCGTAAGGACATGATCGGTTCGGGCGACCGTTCGCAACGGATTCGTACCTATAACTTTCCGCAAAACCGGGTGACCGATCACCGTATAAATCTGTCACTTTACCATCTGGACAAGATTGTCCTTGGTGAAATGGACGATCTGGTCAGAGCTTTGATCGACTACGATAAACAGCAGCGGCTGGAGAATTTCTAAGGAAGGGCAAAGCGGCAAGGGCGGGGCCAACATCAAGGGTGTATATGATTACCAGTTTACAAAATCCGCTGGTTAAACGAGTCGTGGGCCTGGGCGAAAAAAAACGTCAGCGCGACCGGGAAGGGGTTTTCGTTATCGAGGGGGAAAAAGAACTTCTCTACGCACTTGCCAATGGGATATCGATCGAAACGCTACTTTATTGCCCGGAACTGATCGGGGCTAATAAGCAGTTGACAACCGATACGGCCATCGAGCGGCAATTGGAATCCGCCGGCGCGCAAGGCACAGAACTGGTGGCTGTATCCCAGCAGGTGTATGGCAAAATCGCCTACCGCCAAAAGGTTGGCGGGCTTGCGGCAATTGCCCGTATGCCAGGGCAAAACATCGATGAGTTGAAGCTTTCGGCAAATCCATTCATCCTGGTAATCCACGGCGTTGAAAAACCGGGCAATCTCGGGGCGCTGCTGCGCACTGCGGATGGGGCGGGAGTTGATGCTGTTATCGTTTGCGATGCTGATGTGGATTTGTTCAATCCCAACGTGGTCCGTTCCAGTCTGGGAGCTGTCTTTACGGTGAAGACCTTTGTATTGTCGATGGAACAAACCATCGGCTGGCTGGCGGCCAATAAGATCAAGGCGATTCTTTCGACGCCGCAAGGGGATCGGGACTATACCGACATCGATTATACCGGGCCGACAGCGGTCGTGCTCGGCAGTGAAAAAGCAGGACTCCCCACGCAGTGGCTGGGGCAGAATCTCTGTAAGGTTAAGATTCCCATGTACGGACAAATGGATTCGCTAAATGTCTCGACCAGCGGCGCAATCCTCTTTTACGAGGCAGTCCGACAAAGAAAAAAACTCAAGTAGAACGCCACAATAAAAAAACGGGTAAACTCAATCTTTATGAGTATAAAAGGATAAAACAATCCTCTTGAGCGAATTATGCGTGAGATCAGACGTAGAACGCGGGTGGTTGGCAGTTTCCCGGATGGCCATTCAGCGTTGATGTTAGCTACAGCTCGACTGAGGTACATTGCTGGTACTAAGTGGAGTAGTCGTCGCTATATGGACATGGATCACCTTTATGAACTTGAAAGAGATCAGCCCATCAAGGAAAAAAGCACCGCGTAAACCCGATAACTCGCGGCCCCCTAGGGGGCCAGACATGAAAGATAAGACCAGATGAAAGACTACCAGAAAAAAATGTGCGAAAGATTCTTGACACTACCGATGGTATCTTTCTTGAGCCTGTTGAATAATTCTAAAATATCAAGGCAAGGCACAAAAGATAGTTCTTCCAAAAGGGAAAAAACTCATAAACCATACTATGGAGTATTTTTGGTATAGTGTTTTTCTATTACGGAAAATTAAGCCCCCCAAAAAATATTTACTTTAGACCAATTTATAACCAATACCACAGCCGTTGAACGCGGCTTATATGTTTTGCTTTTTGGTGAAAAAGAAAAGGTCATAAAAAAAATAAGTACAATTAGAATTACTAAAAAAGAGATTGAATTGAGAGCTTCCTTAAAACTGTCCTTAAGAGAATACCCTAATAGTATTTCAACAAGAGCATAAACTGCTTGTCCCCCAACTAACCATGGCAAAGGAAGCATGTTAAAAACTCCTACAAAAAATGCCACCAAACTAAAACACAACAGAAGATCATTAAGAGATTCAATCGCTCCAATCTTCCCCAACATTGTGTTTTTTGTAATACCGAAATCACTGTTCCCCCACATACCCGCTACAAATCCTATCGCCATCTTTACAGATGAGCAAGGAGATTGCCATATTGCCTCAAAAATACCGACACGTTTTGTTTCCGTTAGTGATCCAAAAACAACTCCCAGCTTTTGTAACTTCATCTTATCGCCAGAAGTATTGCGAGTTAAAATGATTTGATGAGTTTTTCCATTCCTTAGCACCTTTAAATTTAACTCACCTGCCCCCCAGTTATCTAGTTGTTCGACAAAATCTGTAGCATAACTTATCGTATATTCATTTACCGCAGTTATTACATCACCTTTTTGCAGATTTCTGGCCGTCCCTTCTGTTGGTACTTTATAAATCAAAGCACCATCTGGAACAATTTCTTCGAAGCCTTCATAGAGATATATGCTCATAGCTGAAAAGGAGAACAAAATAGTGGCAAGTGGACCACAACAAATTAATACAACGGATTTAAAACTTGGTCTCAGTTCTCTAAACTTAACATAACCTCCCAAAAAAAATAATTTTAATACAAAACGAGTGTTGCCCAGCATAAAACTAGCTATTTTGGGCCCTATACCAATAGAAAATTCTTCTACTAAATAATTGAAAATCCTGGCAGCTACAAGGTAGCCAAAATTATAAATACCTGTAGAAAAGGCAAATATGAGTAATATTACTATTAGATTCATCTTATTAATCTCTAACGTCAATCTACTATATGTCTAATCCGTAGCCACAATTCTTTTAAATAGAAAAAAAATCTACAAATAAGTTGCCAAACCCAAGATACTTTGGGTTGCAATGTAAGTCCAGTTTTACGGCATATACGTATGGCATGCCGACATCGGCGTTGTGAGTAAATTCTATACACATTTTGAGCTATAATTATGAAGGCTTGTGCTATCTCCTGGCTACATTCATGATTCAGCATATATAACTCTTTCAAAATATCCATTGCTGCTAAACCAGATTGGTCATCATAAGGATTTTTCGCCTTGCACAAAAGCGTATGTATTCCATTTTTTGAAATGTTTTTCTGGTCAATAGCAGCCGCTACTAGGGGATCGCTAAGTCGTTCTAGCATCTCATCCTCAGTTAGGTACGAGGAATTACTGACCGCCTGACTTACTGCCGCAATAACTTCGTTAACAAAAGCTTTACGTGGATCTTCATCGTGGTATTTAATTTTGTCATTAAGCTCAATGAGTTTACTTCGAATTTTTAACATTGCTCCACGTGCCATAAGGTATCTAAGAATTACGATTACATTTGGTAATTCGTGATTGCTTAGCCTTTTCTTCATATACATAAATCGTTTATTGTGCCAGCGTATGAGTAGGACAGGAATGATAAAAACATACCCTAAACCCAGAAAGGAGAAGACCACTTGCATAATTTGAGATTGTATATGAGTATAATAAGTAGTATAGAAATAGGCAACCAGTGGAATCCCAAGGAACCACAATAGGAATATATGTGTAAGTACTAACGAGAGATTGGTACTCCATCTTTTTACAAGTTTGATAAATCGATTAATCGTTGTGTTGAGGAAATCATTTTCTAGTTCTGGCTTATAGATATTAGCCATGGCATAGGCGTAAAGACGTGGATTGCTTTTAATTTTTTTCAATAAATAAAATAGTTGTTCATCTTCTAAAATTCCTGCCATGATTATAAGAGGTTCGTGATATCGCTCATTATGAAGGTATTTTCCCAATTCCCAGTGGTATTTCATAGAACACGCCGCAAAATATTGCTGGACAGAATGGTGAACAAAACGGCATGTGTATTCAGCGGCAAGTATATAATGCTCTTTTTTCTGTGGAGTAGCCAGCAATCTTACGCGTTTTTTGGATTTGACCAATATTCCTATATTAAAAATTTCTTCAAGCAACGATTCTGGAAGTATACTTGAATTAAAAAATCGCAACGTCTGAGCTACAACAGATAAAACATCGGAATAAGCAAAAAATGTTCCCCCGCAAATATTAAGATATGAAAGTTGGCAAAGGATTGCTTCAACAATAGGTATTTTGTTTTCGTCTAATTTACTTAGCTTCTTTTCAGCACAATATCTTAGAAGTAATCCTTTCGTTCTAATGCTATCTTCGATATCGAAACCGTCTTTTATACTATCTTGCAGCCATTCAATAACGAAATCTAAATGTTGTGGGTTTGAAAGCATTTGGCGGATTCTGACATCGATTCTTCGAAAAAAATCTTTACGGGAAGTTATCACATTCAATATCTTTTTTGTTAACTCTTCTTGGATAGCCTCTGGTTCCAGCGGCAATATTTCAGCTAATGTCCAACCTTCTGATTCGAAAACGTTATTGAACCCATAAATTCGTGAAGTAAGAACAATTTGCATGCTTGCTTGTTTATTAAGTTGCCTTAGTTTTTGATCAAAGGAAAACAAATCGCTAGTAAAATTAAATTGATAATCTTTAGGGAGTTCATTAAGACCATCTAGTAAAAGAAGCATCCTATATTTATCCAGGATGTTTATCAGATTGTGCAAAGGTTTGTCTTTGTGGTAGGGGAAAATCTGACTAATCACTAAGTGTAGCAATCTATCGATCATCTGACGATTATTAAAAGCAGCCGTCTCCACTTGAGCTAACATACCTATTTCTATATATATTGGTAATAAATCATTTTCGTTTACCTTATTAATTGTTTTTGCACCACCAGTTGACTTGTTAAATGATAGGCAAAACGATTTAAGATTTCTGAGCAAGAATACTGTTTTGCCACTACCCGGATCCCCTGTAATAACTAGACGGGATTGTTTCTTAAGAATATCAGATAAGGGATGACATACCGAGTTGCATTTCGCCATCAACGGCAGCTGAAATCTATCAAAATCACATAACCGCTTCCAACTTAGTGTGCTTTGAACATAACTGTTGACAGATTTTTCTAATATTTCAGCATGACAGTTACCAAATTTTTGGCTTTTAAGTTTACCTAACAATTCCATTAAGCGGTTGCTAACACCAGCAAGATTATCTATATCTTTTACAGATAGACCGTATTTAAGGCGCAGACCGTAAGGTATTCTATCATCGGTTGGGGATACATCCAAGTAAATAGGTACAACGCGGTGTTTACATTTGTCCCTTCGTGCCATGTCAATTGCTGTTGCTATCTCCTCACGCTGATAATATGCCTTATTAGTATGAGATGAAATTAATACAACAGTGATTAAGGATGCTGCTTGTGCTGCGGAAATTTCAAAATCCCAATCATCTCCAGGCAATAAACACTGACTATCAAGATAAACTTTGGAATATGGTTCGAGAATATGATACAATGCTTCAGCTGCCGTTTTATCATGACTAGCATGAGCTAAGAAAAAATCCCAAGTAAAATCTTTTGCTTCCATAAATAAATTGTTTAAAAGAACACTTTCTTCAATTCATCGTGCTGTGTTAACTCTTCCGGTTGACCGCAAAATGCCATTTTGCCAAGCTTAATACCATATACCCTGTTAGAAATTTTAAGCACCTCACCGCTGCATTATTCCTTTGTGCTCTTCGTGTCCTTCGCGGTTAATTCTTTTTCTTTCTTAAACCCTATCACCTCTAATTCTCTATGTCTCAGTGGCTAATCTTTTTATTCTTATCTTCTAGTACCCTATAACATTTGATTTTGTTATTTGTCATTCCCGCGAAAGCGGAAATCCAGGCTGTTATAAAACGTATAGCGTTTTAAGAACCTACAAACTCAAATGTTACGATATACTAGTGCCTCGTGCCTGTTGCCTTCTCGCAGTCCTTCCCATCCCAACACAACCCATCTCAGCTATAAACCAAAACTACCACGGCCAGCCCAAAATGTCAAACAAAATCCCAATCTTTCACCTCCTCTTTTCTTCCCATGCCCTGGTCCGCCCACTCTCCAACTCCGCCCCAAACTCAAACTCCCCAACCTTCTCATTTTTCATTTTTCATTTTTCATTTCTACCCCCCCCCAACTGGTCCGCCCTCTTTCCTTTCCTTCCCCATCCTTCCCATCTCCCCCATCCTCCCTACCCTGCCCATTTAGCCAACAAAACTCTCTCTCTCTTCTTGTGTCTTCTAAAATCTTAGTGCCCTTCGTA
>CAZICK010000099.1:0-13546 GCA_964537505.1 uncultured Pirellulales bacterium | reverse complement strand
CAAATACATCTTAAAATCGCTCATTTCGCGCCCAGTTTTTGGGGAGTATTATAGCCCAGGCAGTTAGCGGCAGGTACGCCAGCAAGGACGCCAAGGGCGATAAGTTCAATAAGTTGGCTGTTAACAACGGCTGTGGGTACATAAGTCACGTAGTAAAGAGCCAATAGTAAAGCCCCGGCAATGCACGCCAGGCGTGTGAATAATCCGAGCATAAGACATAATCCAATTATGATTTGTCCCCAGATATTAAGTACATCAACGACTGACATCAATCCGGGCAGATTTGACATCCAGTGATATACATCCGCTAAAAACCAGTTCGAGCTGGCCAGGTAGGCACGGGAGGTCCAACCCTGGCTCAAGAGTTTGTCAAGGCCCCCATAGAGAAAATGCCAACCGATCGCGGCGCGCATCAGAAACAGGACCCACGTTTGCAGAGTGTTTGCCGGTTTTGCTCTGTTTTGTTTTTCCATATTTGCTCTCCAGCAGAGCACTATCGCCTGCGACAACGGAGCCTATTATAGCCGTAGCGATAATATCGAAAAGAGAAAAATACTGGACACCCGCAGAGGTGGCTTAATGCTAATACTACAGCGCGACTTAGCTGATATTTGACATTTTAAACCGCATTATCAGTATCAAAAACGCAGTTAATCGCATAAAATCGCGCTGTAGTACTAAGCTTCGAGTGTCCGTCATCCGTTTAGCACCTCAGAAGTCAGAAGAGGGCGGAGTTGGAAGTGGGCGGTCCAGGGGTAGAAAAGGAAAGAGGAGGTGAAAAGTCGGGATTTTGTTTGACATTTTGGAGGGGCCGTGGTAGGTTTGGTTTATAGTCGAGATAGACTGTGTTGGGATAGGAAGGAATCCCGCAAAGACGCTAAGAAGAGAAATAGGAACAGAGAAAGGAAAAAAGGTTCCTGACGCCTTAAATTTTCCCATGAACAGGAAAACAGTTTTAAACCAATATTTTGTCTTGTCGTATCTGGTACTTTTGCTTAACGCCTCGGCTTATCTGGGACAAATCCAATATGTTAACTCAGCCACTTTCTTCTTCGCCGGGGCTGTCTATCTCACTTACTGCTTCATCTATCTAGTACCGTTTTCTCTGCTGGTCATGTTGTTGCATTACTTTCTCGCCTGGAAACGCTTAGCTTTCTTTTGCCTAAGACTGCGATTAAAACCCGACTGGATCGTTTACGGTTGGGCGGTCTTTGTCCTTGGTCTGCTCCAAATATTGGTATTTGCCGACAGCATGATCTTCGGCATTTTCGACTTCCACCTGAATGGCTTCGTCTGGAACATTGTCACCACCAATGGCGGAATAGCCTCGATGGGCGGCAGTACCTCCAGCATCCTTTCCTTCATCGGTGTTATCGGTGGTTTTTTTCTGGTGCAAGGACTGATGATGATTTTATTGTTGAAGGTGAATCGATTTAAAATATCCTGTCAAATCTTTTTTACTAAACGCCGTTTTAACATCGCCCTCGTGCTGTTGTTAATACTGGGAACGTTTCAAGGTATCGCCTACGGTCTGAGCAGTTTCCACGCTTACGCCCCTATTCTCACTGTCCCAAGCGCCTTTCCCATTTATCTACCTATCACCTTCAATCGTTTAGCCCGATCTTTCGGATTTACCCCCAAGAAAGACCCATCCTTCAAAATGAAGGTTCATGATATCAATCTTCAATATCCCTTGAAGGTTATTCAGCGGCGTTCCGATCATAAAACTTACAACATTGTTTGGCTTATGATCGAATCCTTTCGTGCTGATGCCATAGATCCCCAGATCACGCCCGCTACTTACGCTTTCGCCCAAAGAGGCGTTTACTTTCTGCAGCACTACAGTGGCGGGAATGCCTCTCGGATGGGTGTATTCGCCATGTTTTACGGCCTATATGGCAATTACTGGTTTCCTTTTCTGGAGGAAAACCGCAGTCCTCTGCTCATTGATTTGCTCATCAAGGACAACTACCAGATGAGAATGTTCAACAGTGCCACCTTTTCTTCTCCCGAATTTGACAAAACTATCTTCGCCCGTCTGCCACGCAGTTGCTTGATTGACACATCTCTGATCGACTCTGGTCCCGGATGGGAACGTGATCGCGAGTGTATCAATCGCATGCTCGATTTTATCGAGCGTCGAGATCCCGACCAGCCCTTTATGACTTTTATGTTCTTCGACGCCACTCATTCCCGCTACAGCTTCCCCCCGGAAAACGCCATCCGCACTCCTTATCTGGAAAACTTCAATTACGCCACCGTTGACCTGAAAAACGATATTGCTCTTATCAAAAACCGCTACATCAACGCTTGTAACTTTGTTGATACTCAGATCAACCGTGTCATCACCTATCTCCAAGATCACGATCTACTTTCCTCCACTATCGTATTGATCGCCGGTGATCATGGCGAAGCCTTCATGGAGAAGGGCCGCTGGGGACACAACTCCGACTTTAGCGAAGAACAGACCCGTTCTCCGCTGATCCTGTGGATTCCAGGCATCGAACGCCGCCAAATCACACATATAACCAGTCATCTTGATGTTCCCGCTACCTTGCTGCCCCTGCTTGGTGTAACCAACCCTCCGGAGGATTATTCTCTGGGCTTCGATTTGCTCGGAGCGGCACGACGAGAGTTTACCATCCTGGCCAGTTGGAACACCTTAGCTTATGTCGATAACGAATACAAAGCCACCTTCCCTATCAAAGCATTCGCCCGCCAAAAAGTCACCACCAAATACGACACCGAAGTCCTTGACACTACTGCGTTCTACCAGTCTCGCCAACAGCACCTCATTCAGATTATGAAGGATCTCGCCCGCTTCAGCAAATGAGGGCGGAAAAGGGGACAGGGTACTTTTTTCCTGCAATTGATTCATTCATGTTCTAAAATTCCGCTATTAGGTAAATTAAAGGGGACAGTGTGGACAGTCGGTAAACCACCTTTCGCATTTCAGATCGGGGTTGGTTCATTAGGGAATAGGTTTTGGGTCGTCGTTTTTTAGCACGCGGTTCGAGGCGGTCGGTGCGGTCGGTCTGCTTCATCTTCATCGCCGCCAGGTACACGTCATGGAGCACATCATCACCGTCCGGGCCGCCAAGGCCCATTCCCGCAACAATCCGCCTGAGCCGGGGCACCTGGCGGCCAAACTCCTGCTCAAGGTCCAATTTCGCTGCCGACCGATGGGCCGACGGTGGCGGTTTCACAATCTGGCTTACCTCCGTGGTTGTCACAAAACCGTATTCCTTTTTATGGCTCCTTACAAGAATCTGTGCAGGATTTTAAGCTGAAAACTGCTGTATTCTATCGGCCTGCGAGGAGATATGTTATTCATTTCAATATCCGAAAGCGACTCCGTGGATTTATCGCATTGGTATCAATCCCGGAGTATATATGCCGGTGGCTCTTGAGATTGGGTTTGCCGGCAAAGCCCCCATGAAAAATCGTAACCGTTCAGGCCCTTGGGGCCTGATTTTCAAGTTCGGCCGGTTAACACAACCAGCCACAAAACAACAACTTAGGGTCAGTATATCCATTCTTGGACTGTCGTCAAGGTTTTTTAAGTGGAGGGCCACAAATGCCTGATAACATCGTTGGTGGAAACCCGCCGAATAAAATTTGGGGGGTCAATATGGGTGATGGCAGGGCCATGAATATAACTGGTCCAAAATTAAAGGATTAGGTGAGTATTGACAAGGAATGGGGGCTTGTTATACTGTTGGGAGACAGAGGTCAGAAGGAAAAGTAAATACGTGACAAGAAAATTGGAAAAGTAGAATTGCCTTAATTGAGGAGTATCGACCATGAAAAAACAAATACTGTTTATGGCATTGATGGTATCGATCGGCGTGTCGGTGGCGGCGGCGGCTTTGGGAGCTGAGAAGCCGGCGAAGGTGTTTATTCTTGCGGGTCAGTCGAACATGGAAGGCAAGGCGAACGTGTCTCTGCTGGATTATCAGATTAAGGCGCCCGAGACGAAAGAGTTATTCAAACACCTACACAAGGATGGCAAATACATTGTGCGAGATGATGTCTGGATTAAGTTTCTCGAACGGCATGGCGGGCTGACGGTTGGTTTTGGGTCGCCCGGCAAATGCGGTGTGGAACTTGAGTTTGGTAATGTTATGGGCGATCATTTTGCTGAGCCGATAGTGCTCATCAAAGCGGCATGGGGCGGACATTCGCTGTTCAAGCTGTTCCGTCCGCCGTCAGCGGGGATGCCCAGCGATGAGGTGCTGCAGCAAGAACTGGAGGATGCGCAAACGAAGATCAAGAACAACAATGAGAAGAACAACCGCAATGATCCGCTGCCGACAATGGCGGAGATCAAGGCGGTGTACGGTTCGTCCTATCGCAACATAATGAGCGAGGTCAAAGAAACGTTCGAGAACTACGAAACGATGTTTCCGGCACTTAAAGGCAAAAAGCTCGAACTGGCTGGTTTTGTGTGGTTCCAGGGTTTTAACGATATGTGGGGCAGTGCGCCTGGCGAGTACGCGTCCAATATGGCCCACTTTATCCGTGACGTGCGCAAGGATATGAAAGTGCCGAATCTGCCGTTCGTGATCGGAGTAATGGGGCAAAATGGATCGCAGCGGGCTAAGGGCGGGATGCTGGAAGTGCAGAATGCACAACTAGCGATGGAAAAAATCGCCGAGTTTAAGGGAAATGTCAAGGCGGTCAGGACGGACGTTTTGGTGGATAAGAACGCCGAACGACTTATCGATAGTTGGCAGGATCATGTCGAAGAGTGGAATAAGGTGGGTTCGGATCGGCCTTATCATTATCTGGGCAGCATAATCTGGTTCAGTCGCATGGGTAAGGCGTTTGGCGATGCTATGCTCGAGTTAATGGGCGGTTCGCCTGATGGCAAGGATTATCACGTTTCGGTCAATGGAAACGATACCAACAACGGCTCTGCGTCCCAGCCGCTACGGACTATCTCCGCGGCGGCGCAACTCGCCCAGGGCGGTGACGTGGTCATAGTCCATAAAGGGACCTATCGCGAACGTATCAATCCGCCACGTGGGGGCACATCCGATTCCAAACGTATCACCTATAAGGCGGCTGAAGGTGAGAAGGTTATCATCAAGGGTTCCGAGATCGTCACCGGCTGGAAGCAGACAGAAAAAGGTGTGTGGATGGTCACGCTGCCCAATACGTTTTTCGGTGATTACAATCCCTATAAGGATCACATTCAGGGGGATTGGTTTGACCCCCGTGGAAGAATTCATCATACAGGTGAGGTCTATCTCAACGGCAGGGCGATTTCTGAAGATGTTTCGCTCGATAAGGTTGCCCAAACCGCGATGAGATGGTACTGCGAGAACGACGATAAGAATACGACCTTGTGGGCGAACTTCGGCGATGCGGACCCCAAAGGGGGACTAGTCGAAATTAATGCGCGGCCCGCGTGCTTCTACCCTGATAAGCCCGGTCGAAACTATATCACCGTCAGTGGCTTCATCATGCAACAGGCCGCGACGCAATGGGCCGCCCCGACGGCTGAGCAGATCGCCCTGATCGGTACGCACTGGAGCAAAGGCTGGATTATCGAGAATTGCATGATCAGCGATTCGAAGTGCGTCGGGATTACGCTCGGTAAAGACCGCGCGTCAGGGCACAACAACGCTGAAAGCGCCGATGGATATAATGAGGTCGTTCGGCGTGCGCTGGAAAACGGCTGGTCGAAGCAGAATATCGGATCCCACATCGTCCGCAATAACACGATCTACAACTGCGGTGCAGCCGGGATATGCGGTAGTATGGGCGGCGCGTTCAGCCAAATTACGGATAACCACATTTACAATATTTGTATGAACAAGCCATTCGGCGGCGCTGAAATGGCTGGGATCAAGTTGCACGCGGCTATCGATACCCTGATCCGTAACAACCGTATCCGCCACTGCATCCGTGGCATCTGGCTGGATTGGATGGCGCAAGGCGCTCGCGTAAGTGCCAACATCTGCTACGACAACGTTCAAGATGATCTTTTCCTCGAAGTCAACCACGGCCCTTACATTGTGGATAACAACCTGCTGCTATCCCAAACGGCGGTGCTGGATTGCTCCCAGGGAGGGGCGTTTGTGCATAACCTGATTGTCGGCAATATCTCCGTTCATCCGCAAGGTCGCCATACTCCGTATCACAAGCCACATTCAACCGAGATTGCGGGTCTGACCAACATCAGCGGAGGCGACAACCGGTTCTACAACAACATTTTCGTCGGTGGCACGGGTACGAAAATCTACGACGATGCCAAACTACTACCCATGCAGGTTGAGGGCAATATTTACCTGAATGGTTCATCGCCGTACCCGGGAGAAAAAAACTCTATTCATCAGCCGCAGTTCGACTCCGATATTAAAATCATAGACAAAGGAGATGCCGTTAACCTGCAAGTGACCTTACCGAAAACCACTGCGGATCAACAAAATCATCTTGTCACGACCGAACTGCTCGGTAAGGCTAAGATACCGGCTTTACCGTTTGAAAACCCCGATGGCACCACGTTGCAAATTGACCGCGATTATCTCGGCAATGCCAGGAACAGTCAGAACCCGACCGCCGGGCCGTTTGAGAACATTGGTGTGGGCAGGCTCGATCTGCAAGTGTGGCAGGGCCAATAAGAAAACGGGACAACTCAATGGGTGTGTGAGATTATTATCCGGCAAATTCAAGTGGCCGGCCTATGAGATATACAAAATCCCGGTTTTTAGCTTAAAAACCGGGTTATGTTCTTTTTCTTTGCCTGTATCACACATCGTAGCCAATGCCAGAAATAAATCTCGCATACCGGTCAGATTTGAGGTGGGAAAATTATTGTAATTGGATCTGTAATCTGATAAAATGAGCTTATATATCTGGTCTGCGGTGGCAGTATGTTGATCCGCAAAGTTGTAGAGAAATGGAGAAAGCAAGAGAGGAAAAATGCCTGTCTGGAAAGTGTCCCAATGTTTAGGAATATGACTATTATGTGTAAAAGAAATGTTTCGACAATTGCAGTTGTGGGGGTGTTAGCCATGATGGCTACGGCCAATGCGGTGCTGATCAATGTGAACATCGATACCACGGCAAGGACACAGAGTACGCTCGATGGTCCCATTTTTGGCAATGGCGGCAGTGACCTCGGTGCAAGATGGAATCAGTCTTTGGGCACACCTGTATCAGGAACCAGCTTGCTGGACTCCACTGGCGCTGCCACCACCGTGAGCTTCACGTCCAATGCCAGCTACGTGGGCATTTGGGGCGCCCCAGCCCTTAAGATACTGACAGGTGGCGCATTTCAGTGGGTTCCAACCGCTGAATATACCCTGACTATCAGTGGTCTCGACTCCGGCGAGGAGTACGACGTGTATCTGGCCAGCTTTCATCCTAATGAGAATGGAAACCGGGTTTTGATTTCGACCAGCAACACGACAAGTACCGTGGGAACACAGATTGCTGATAGTGGCGGCGGCGGTGGAAACGATTCAACGTGGGTTCGGGGCGAAAACTTTGTGGTCTTCGAGGACGTCGAGCCGGACGGCAGCAACAGAATTATCTTCACATTAGACAGTGACTGGACCACCGATTTTACCAAAAGAGCCTATCTAAGTGGCTTCCAGATCGCGACCGCTGGTACCGCACCGGTTCTTCCCGGCCCGGCAATTAACCCGAACCCGGTCGATGGTACGGTAGGTCTGGGGCCCAATACAGACTTGAGCTGGGCCGCTGGGCCTGGTGCGAGTTCCAGTAACGTTTACTTCGGTACCAACCCGAGTCCTGGCGCCGGCGAATTCCAGGATAATCGGGTCGAGACCACTTTCGATCCGGGTACGTTGGCTCAAAACACCTACTACTGGCGTATCGACTCGGTCAACAGCGACGGTACCACTACCGGTGAGGTCTGGAGCTTCATCGTTGGCCCGCCTGGTAAGGCCCTTTGCCCGATGCCTTACGATGGTATGACAGCAGTCGCGGTCAATGCGGACTTCCTGGCCTGGGCCGAGGGTGAGAACGCGGTTTCCAGTGACGTTTACTTCGGTACAGACCCGACTCCCGATAGCAGCGAGTTCAAGGGCAATCAAACCGCAACCACTTACGATCTGCCCGCCCTCACTGCCGATACGACCTACTACTGGCGTATCGATCAGGTCAACGCTCAGGGCACTACCACCAGCGATGTATGGAGCTTTACCACCCCCAAGAACAGTGCTAACACCGTAAAGGTTTTCATTTTGGCCGGCCAGTCCAACATGGAGGGACAGGGCGAAATAAACCCGATCGGGACTCAGGGGACACTTGAGTACATATATAACAATGATCCAGTCACATACGGACATCTCAAAGACGGCGGCAATTGGGCCGTGCTCAACGATGTGTGGATTTGGTATAAACGTGGAGGCACGACCCTTGTGAAGGGGGGACTCACGGCCGGTTATGGCGTCTCCAGTACCACCATAGGCCCTGAACTGCAGTTTGGTCATTTGATGGGTGATTTTTATGGCGAACAGGTTCTTCTCATCAAGACGGCATGGGGTGGCAAGAGCCTGGGTGTTGACTTTCGTCCGCCGACCTCTGGTTGGGGCATCATCCCACCTGTCACCGCCGGCAATGATGGGTTTTACTACCAGGAAATGCTCGACTTTGTAGTCGATGCCATGGCCAACATAGGAACCTACTTCCCAGCTTACAGTGGTCAGGGCTACGAAATAGCCGGATTCGGTTGGCACCAGGGCTGGAATGACCGTGTCACCTCAAATCTCGCTGCCGAATACGAAGAGAACATGGCAAACTTCATCACCGATGTCCGTGCATCCCTAGGTGTACCCGATATGCCATTTGTCATTGCAACAACAGGAATGGACGGAAACCCTGATTACAGTGAGGTAGAACTGGCGCAACTGGCAATGGGCGATTATGTCAAGTATCCGGAATTCGAAGGCAATGTAGCCGTCGTTGACACTCAGGACTTCTGGCGCAGCGTGGCCGAGTCCCCGGCCGACCAGGGTTATCACTGGAACCGCAATGCCGAGACCTATTACCTGATAGGCGAGGCCATGGGTGAGGCGATGAGCGATCTGATTGGAGAAAGCAGTGGCGACGTTAACCTGGATGGTCAGGTTGATTTGGCGGATTTCGCGTGGTTGGCTGCGTACTGGCTGGAGATCGACTGTAATGCGGGTAACAATTTCTGTAGCGGGGCGGACATCAATCAGGTGGGTGGTGTCGGTTTGGATGATCTGCTTATACTGGGCGGGGATTGGCTGGAAGGAGCTCCACGCCTGATGGCACACTGGAAGCTGGATGAGTCGAGTGGTATGGTTGCCAGTGATAGTGTGGGTGGTAATGACGGGACGCTTAACGGCGATCCGACGTGGTGGCCGGGTGATGGGAAGATTGGCGGGGCGCTGGAATTTGACGGGGCCGGTGATTATGTGGAAGTCGAAGGTTACAAAGGTATCAGCGGGTCGAATCCTCGAACCGTAACCGCATGGGTGAAGACCGAATCAGGTCTGTCGATTGTGCGTTGGGGTACGCTGGAAATCAACGGCGGGCTATGGTCTAATGTGATCAACACAGCCGGCAACCTGCGAGCCGCCGTGATTGGCGGGAGCGTTGTAGGTGATACAGTTATAAACGATGATACATGGCATCACGTAGCGATTGTGCTGCCGGATAAGGCGAATGTAAAAGTCGAAGATATACTGCTGTATGTAGATGGCGGGCAGGAAGATACCACCATCAGCCTTGGCAGCCAGACAATCAATACCGCTGTGGGCATGGATGTCCTGATTTCTTTAGATGGGTCCGTTGGTTTGCTGGATGATGTTCGGATTTATAATTATGCGCTTAGCGAGGAGGAGATTGGGGAGTTGGCTGGTGTGCTGTGACAGTGAGTGAATGATGGAAGGTGGCGGGGCGAAAGGTGGGCCCCCACATTCGCGGGGGTGACAATTGTGGGCGGGGGGAATTGTAGGCATGGTGGCTTATCTTGTTGTTATTTAGGCGGTTACGTCGAATATCAATTAAAAACAACAGGCATGTATGTCTCGGACGTCAAAGGATTTCAGGTGGATCGTCGATTTTGGCGAAAAAATGGCGTTTTTGTGGGCGTTGGTATCGATTTGGAGGCTCCGTGGTGACGTCAGCGTCAAAAGGGTTGTGAAACGTTGATTTTGGCGTTAAAACGGCGTTTTGCGCCGTGGATATCGACTTTTGGGGCCAATATCTGTGAAAATAATTTTTTTGTTTGCAAAAAAGAATAAAATGCTCTAAACTGATTGGTTAGTTATAAGCTAGTTAGTTATAAGCCTTGAAGCTTTAGAAGACCGCTAATTGAAATTTTGACATGCGTTTAGGCCAACCATAATAGTCTTCACAGATAGGTAAAAGTGGGCGATTGCCCGGCATTCGCAGCAAAACTGACGTTTGTCCAGGTGTAAGAAAGGGGAGCCCTGATTACCATGAAGGAGATTCACCTTGTATCAGATCAAGATCCAATCTAATCCGCGAAGTTCTCTGTGCGGTGCTTTTCACCGGAATTGCCGAAGCCTGTCGTTGATATTGCTGGCAACCTTCTTCGTTATGGCATATTGCAGCAATTACTGCCGAGCGGATGAAAATAACGGCGCAAGTGCTATCGCAACGAAAAGCAAAGAGGAGTTGGCAGCCGGTCAGAAGAAGGCTGGGGAATATCTCGACATCACCGCCGCACAACTCAAGAAGTACAGGTATCAGGAAGCAAAGGAGTCCCTGGAGAGTTGCAATGAATTCCGATGGAGCCTCTCGTCGGCCCAAGAAAAGCGATTGGAAAAATACTCGCAGGAAGTGAGCGATGGAATCAAAGCGCTCGATCGCGTCCGCAATATGATCGATATTGGGGAAAAACATCTTGAAGCAGGAAACCCGGTCGAGGCAGAAAAGGGATTTGAGGAAGCTCTTGCCCTTCGAAAATATCTGCCGAAACCAACGGTTGCGAAGCTCGAGAACAGATTGATCGCGGTCAGGGTGAAGAAGGGCGAGCTTAAGGAAGAGATGAAACGTCTGTTCCGTGAGAGCCGCGACTACTGGCGTAATGATAAGCCGGCTGAGGCGGAGGCTGGTTTTAAGAAGATAAAGGATAGCGGAATAGAATTGAGCTTTTTTGACCGAGGCGCGGATCTGACCAGTGTTGGCGGGTATCTGGAGAAGATAGTATCCAGAAAGGCACAGGATGTGCGCACTGCTGAAGAGCAAAAGGCGTTGGCTGAGGCGGAAAGTGCCCGTCAAGAGGCGTTGGCTGAGGCGGAAAGTGCTCGGCAAGAGGCGTTGGCTGAGGCGGAAAGTGCTCGGCAAGAGGCGCTAGCTGAGGCGGAAAGTGCCAAGCAAGAGGTGTTGGTGGAGGTGGAAAGGGTTCTGGCGGAACAAGAGCGGGATGCGTCCGAAGCCGAGGTCGTCGAAATAAGCAAGGAGGATTTGACGGAGTTAGTTACCCCGGCAACTACGCCAGGAGCAGTTAAAAAGGATCTAAATCCGTCGAAGGAAACGTCAACAGCGGAGATGGAACCGCAGGAGTTATTGGAGAAGGCTAAAGAGGATGAGGGCGAATCTCCATTGCCAAAGGAAAAGGAGTTGGTTTCGGAGGATGAAAGGGAAATCGGCGAGCAAGAGACGGATGTAATGGCAGAGACGGCGGAATCGGCGGAGCCATCCAAGAAGGAGAGTAAGTTTTCAGTATGGCCATTCGGCAAGAAAGAAAAAAAGGAGGAAGATGTCGCGAAAGTAGTGCCAATAGAGCCGGAGCCGCAGCAGGTGGAGTCGCCAAAGGCCAAGGAGAAGGTGACCGTTTCGTTGTGGCCGTTCGGGAAGAAAAAAGACGAGAAATCTGTCGAGACGTCCAAGAAGATCGAAGAGTTGTTGGCTCATGGCGAGTTGTCCATGCAAAATCAGCGCTACGAGCAGGCCAAGCTGTATTATGAGGAGGCGTTGATGCTGGATCCGAGCCTGGAGCAGGCTCAAGTGGGTCTTGGTGCGGCGAAATACCATCTGAGAAGTCCGGGGACAGAGGCTAAGCCTGGCAAGCCAAGCATTTTAGAAATGGTCAAACAGCAGGAGTTGTTGCAAATACAAGCGATCGAAGCGAGGTGGAATTCCACTCAAACTGAAGTTGCACAACTGCTAAGTCAAGCGTTGTTTGACGAGGCGAATGCGTTAGTGAGCCAAGTTATGGCGGGTATCAAGAGCGAGAAACAGGTTCTGGGCGCAAGTCGTTATGAGCGTTTGCAGGCCAATGCCCAGGCCCTGCTGGACCAAATAGAGCAAAGGCAAAAGCGTGCAGTGCAAGAATCGCTCAAGCAAAAGGCTACTGAGGCTGACAGGGTGGAGGAAGAACGGAATCGCAGAGAAAACACCGAACGTCAGCAAAAGATCGATGATTTGTTCGAGATAGCGAATAAATTCAAAGAATCACGTGATTATGCCCAAGCGGTGGCAACACTGACGAGGCTGCTGGAGCTTGACCCGGAGAACAAGTACGCACAGTGGGTTAAAGAGGATATGGAAGACATGCTTTTTTATGAGAAGCAGGTAAAAACCGCGAACTTCGCGATGGACGAAGAGAAACGAGTTCTAATAGAGGCTCGTGAGTCAGCTACTCCATATTCTGAGATACAGAGATTTTCGGAGGACTGGGTCGAAAAAACGGAACGACGTCGCGAGGAAGAGGATCCGGCCAATGTGAAGAAGGTAGATGCCTTAGCCAAGCTGAGTAAGATAATAGATGAGTTGAACTACGATGGTGCTGCGCTTTCGGAGGTAATAGATGAGTTTCGCGATCTTACGGAGTTGAACGTTGTCCCGCAGTGGAACAGTCTGGAAGTGGCAGGAATCACTCCGGAAGATACAGTGGATATACGGCTCAGTCAGGTGGAGGCAGGTAAGGCATTGGACCGTATTCTGGCGTATGTTTCCGGCGGCGCCGACAAGCTTGGCCGAGCAGGTTATGAGGTGGATGAGGAAGGCGTACTAACCATCAAGCTGGTAAGTGACTCTTATGGTTACGAGACACGGCCATATTATGTTGCGGATCTGATTGAGCCAGAATCGGGCGGTGGCATGATGGGCGGTATGGGCATGATGGGTGGCATGGGTGGCATGGGTGGCATGATGGGTGGCATGGGTGGCATGGGCGGCGGTATGATGGGTGGCATGGGTGGCGGTATGATGGGTGGCATGGGTGGTGGTTATGGCGGCGGCGGTATGATGGGTGGCATGGGTGGTTATGGCGGAGGAAGAGGCTACGGCCGCCGAGAGATGGATGGCAGAGATTACTACCAAAACGATATAAGCGGTAGGCCGGAGGGTGTTTCTTATGGAGGGGGTGCGTCTAATAACAACCAGTCAAGTGGTTTTGATGGCGGCTCACTGGGCAATGGGGATCAATTGCGTCCCAAGCTAAGTAATACCCAGTACGGTATGATGGGTGGCATGGGTGGCGGTATGGGTATGATGGGTGGTATGGGCGGCGGCATGGGTGGCATGATGGGTGGTATGGGCGGCGGCATGGGTGGCATGATGGGTGGTA
>CAZICK010000098.1:0-13557 GCA_964537505.1 uncultured Pirellulales bacterium | reverse complement strand
AATCACATTTTTTTTGCAAGTTTTTTTTTATTATTTTTCAGCAAATGACGTAACTTATTGGTGCTGCTTGGTTTCCATGCAGAATTTGGGAGTGTAGGGGTGTATTGGTTGGGTGTGAATTGGACATTTTCCTGTTGCGGTTAAGTAGTGGTGTTGTTTACGGCATATTCAGGCATAACCATCGCCACTTTTGCGCTTGATAGAGATGCGTATCGACACGCCCCCAAGCCCTTGTGACGTTCTCTGTGACCGGCGTTGGAGTCAATTCTGTCGCAAAAATGTTGCAAATGCCAACTCCGCCGCTTCCAAGTAGAGCATTCGTTATAACGATAACTTCAGTGGCTGTCTGAACTTAACTGCGAGGCCATAACGCATTAAGGGCATATCATTCAGGACAGATTGGTTTTCCAGAGGTTCCAGGCGAACCACTTCAGCTACCGTTGTTATCGTCCCGTTGGGGGGAAAACGCTGATCGTGCGGATCGATTTCAAACGATAGAGCCAGGCGATCCCCGACTTCAATATCGCTACGGTTCGTTTCGAAGTAAACACCGCCCGTACTTACATTTATAGTTGTAGATCGGCTAATGTTAATGTTGGATATGGCTCTACCCACACGGTGAAAGGTCACTGGCAGGCGAATATCTAGCCGGCGATGAGCCCTTCTGTCCTCTTGGGGACCTGGTTCGGGCCTGGGATTTCTTGCAGTCGAAGTTTCCATCGTAGTAAAGCTCTCTTGAGGCCGATCAACCTTGCAATCTTTGTCTGGTCCGGGACGGCTACCCGAATATATAGCAAAAAGCTCAACAATAAGATTATTTTGCGCAAAGGCAATGCCAAAAAAGGCAGGTACTGCCATATAATATAGATAAGTACCTATAACATATTGGCATGGCTCGAAATATAGGAATATAACTATCAAGGCGTCTTTGCCATACTACATTACCGGTCGTTGCCAATTCGCAACATTGCCCGGGCAGCAATGTTCGTAATGCTGTATGATATAAGCAGTTATAAAGAAAGTGCGCACGTTGTGTTCAAAATGGCCTTTGTTGCGTAAAAACCACAAAGATTTACCTGAACGGCACAGGTGTTAAAACTGGCCTATTCGATACCGCCGTAATGATTTGGGTTACTCGGCAGAATCGTTCGAGGTCACCTCAAATGTGGCCGGGTGTTGATAATAGTTTTGACAGTTTGGCGGCGTTTTGTTATTATTCCCGTGCAGTTGGTTAATTAACATTAACCCTGTAAGCAACAGGTGGTTACGTGAATGTAGTTGCGGTAATTCCAGCCAGATATGCGTCAAGTCGTTTCCCAGGGAAGCTTCTCGCTAAAGAAACAGGAAAGTATTTAATAGAACATGTTTACGAACAGGTCTGTCAGGCTGGGCTGGTGGATCGGGTCTTGATAGCCACGGATGACCGGCGGATCGGTCAGGCATCTGATGAGTTTGGCGCACCCTGGCGGATGACCAGAACCGACCATATCAGCGGTACAGACCGCATTGCGGAGGTAGCCGGGAGTCTGGAAGCTGATATTATAGTTAACGTGCAGGGGGATGAACCGGAGATTGAACCTGAGAGCATTGATCAAATGATAGAATTGTTGCGCGGAGACGACCGGGCGGATATGGCGACATTGGCGGCCCCGTTCCCGCCGGGCGAGGATGAGGATGTTAATAATCCCAATGTGGTAAAAGTGGTGGTGGATCGCAATGGGCATGCGCTGTATTTTTCTCGCTGGCCTATACCGTATCAGCGGGATGAGAAGGACAATAAACCATTATACCGGAAGCATTTAGGGGTATATGCGTATCGCAGGGAGGTGCTGGCTCGGCTCAGTAAGTTGGAGCCAACGCCGTTGGAGAAGGCGGAAAAACTAGAGCAGTTGCGTGCTCTGGAAAACGGAATAGTGATTGCTGTGGGCCAGGTAGATCGCAGCGCAGAGGGTATAGATACATCTGAACAGTATTCGAAGTTTGTCAAACGCTACAAATCGCGTTGAAAAAATGTAAGGTGATTATAATGGTACGAGTAAGAAGAATAGTTATCGGTGGTGTGATTTTGGCCATGGCCGCAAATGTAGTGGCAAGTGCGTCGGCAGATGCGGCGGGGGGGATGGATGCCAGGTATCAGAAGCTGCAATCGGTGGCCTTTACGGACGTGAAGATTACGGATGAGTTTTGGAGTCCGCGTGTTGAGACGAACCGTGTCAAGACGGTTTGGCATTCTATCAAGAAGTGTGAGGAAACCGGCCGAATCAGTAATTTTGCGAAGGCTGGTGGGCTGATGGAAGGGGAGTTCGAAGGAATATATTTCAATGATTCGGATGTTTACAAGGTTATTGAGGGAGCGGCGTATTGCCTGCATAATCAGGAAGACCCGGTTCTTGACGCAAAGCTTGACGAAATTATCCATAAAATTGCTTCCGCTCAACAGGATGATGGATATCTTTTCACATTCAATACCCTCAAGCTGAAGAATGATGTCAAACAACGTTGGCGGGATTTGCAAAATGAGCATGAGTTGTATTGTGCAGGACACCTGTTTGAAGGGGCGGTGGCTCATTATCGTGCCACAGGGAAAAAGACTTTTCTGAACGTGGCGGCTCGTTTGGCCGATCATATCGATTCTGTATTTGGTCCGAATGGGAAACGCGGTGTTCCTGGCCATGAGGAGATTGAACTGGCGCTGGTGAAGCTGGCGCGGGTGACGGGTGAGGAGCGTTATCTGAAACTGTCGCAATTTTTTCTGGATGAGCGTGGCAATGCAAATGGCAGGAAACTTTTCGGTCCACATTTTCAGGATCATAAGCCGGTGCGTGAGCAGAGTGAGATTGTCGGCCATGCGGTGCGTGCGATGTATCTGTATTCGGGAGTGGCGGATATGGCGGGGATAACGGGCGATGAAGGTTACATTAAGGCGATGGATCGCTTGTGGGATAGCGTGGCGGCCCACAAGATGTATATTACCGGAGGGATCGGGGTGGCCGATTGCGGTGAAGGGTTCAGTAAGGATTATGAACTGCCTAACGCGAAGTCGTACGCGGAGACGTGCGCGTCGGTAGGAATGGCGCTTTGGAGCCATCGTTTGAATTTGCTGCACGGAGACGCAAGCTATTTCGATGTGTTTGAGCGGGTGCTGTACAACGGGTTGATGTCAGGGGTTTCGCTTGATGGTGAGAAGTTTTTCTATGTGAATCTGCTGGAATCCGACAAGGGAACTCATGAGCGGACAGCCTGGTTCGGTTGCTCGTGTTGTCCGAGCAATATCGTTCGGTTTGTGGGTTCGGTTGGTGGTTATATTTATGCGGTGGATGATGATGGTGTTTATGTGAACCTGTATGTTGGCAGCACAGGTAAGGTGGCCATAGGAAACAACACGGTTAAGCTGACACAAGAGACTCGCTATCCGTGGGATGGGAAGATAAAATTGATTGTGGAGCCTGGAGAGGCGAAACAATTTGCGGTAAATTTGCGGATTCCGGGCTGGAGCAGGGGGGCGGCGGTACCGAACGATCTATATCGGTTTGCGGATGGAATCGATACAAGCAGGTCGGCGGCGCAGTTGAAGGTTAATGGAAAGACTATGAGTGAGTTGGATATTCATAAGGGATATGTCAGGCTGCATCGCAAATGGAAGAAAGGTGATGTGGTTGAGCTTGACATTCCCATGCCGATACGGCGGGTTGCGGCCCATGCGAAGGTGGAAGCGGACGTCGGGCGGGTGGCGCTGCAGCGTGGGCCGATTGTGTACTGCCTGGAAGAAGCTGACAATGGCGACAATTTGCGGTATATTTGTTTGCCTGATGAGGGTCAGTTGACCAGCGAATATCGTGGTGATCTGCTGGGTGGGGTTGTGGTCGTCAAAGGCAAGGCGATGGTTCGCAGTGGAGATGACGGCAGGTTCATATCTAAAGATATTTCGGCGGTCCCATATTACAGTTGGAACAATCGGCAAACGGGAAAGATGATAGTGTGGCTGCCGCGAGAAGCTGAATATGTGCCGGTGATGCCTGAACCGACGATTGCCAGCCGATCCGAGGTGAGCGCATCTCACTGTTGGGGCAGTGATTCTGTCGAGGCGATTAACGATCAGATTGAGCCGGAGAATTCCAATGATAACAACGTACCGCGGTTTACATGGTGGGATCATCGCGGCGGCAAGGAATGGGTGCAGTATGATCTCAGGGATGTGACGAAGGTGTCGTCGTCTTCGGTATATTGGTTTGACGACGGGCCGGGCGGTGGTTGCAGGACGCCGGAGAGTTGGCGGTTGATGTACAAAGACTCTGATCAATGGAAGCCGGTCGCCGGCGCCAGCGGGTACAGCGTAGGAAAAGATAAGTACAACCGTGTGACGTTTGATGCGGTCGAAACAGATGGACTGCGAATAGAGGTTGAGTTGCAGAAGGGTTTTTCAGGCGGGATATTAGAGTGGAAAGTGAATAAGTGAAATCGCAGATGAATTTAGGTATCGCCACTTTTTGTGGCTATGGAGGTGGCATGGCCACTTTTTATGTTCCAGATGATTAGCAAAGGACCGCTCCCGTTGGTCGCTCGCTGGAATGGTAAAATCACGAAATTAAAGAAGTTTTAACATAGGAAACAATGATGAGTAAGTGGACCGCGTTGACGGTGGTGTTGGTTTTGGTGGGGATGGTGCATAGTGCGATGGGCGCGGGAGAGGTTGTTAAGTTGGTAGAGAAGCCGGATGTGAGTGGTGGGAATGATTATTATGTGGGGAACCGAGAGCCGTTGCTGGCGAGTCCTTTTGTAAAGTTGCCGATCGGGGCGATTGAACCGCAAGGATGGGTGAGAAAACAGTTGGAACTGGAGGCGGATGGGTTTACCGGGCATCTAACGGAGATCAGCAAGTTTCTGAAGAAGGAGAATAACGCGTGGTTGAGTTCTGAAGGAGTGGGGGATTTTCCATGGGAGGAGATGCCTTACTGGCTGAAAGGGTTCGGCGATTTGGGATATATCCTTGGGAATGAGCGGATTATCAAGGAAGCGAAGATATGGATCGAAGGTTTTCTGGGTTCGCAGCGTGAGGATGGGTATTTCGGGCCGCGTGCGAATCTGCGTGGTGCGCATGGGCCGGGAGGTGAGCGTGCTGAATATCAGGAAAAGCCGGACGTGTGGCCGAACATGATTGTGCTGAACTGCCTGCAATCTTATTATGAGTGGTGTGGTGACAAAAGAGTGCTTGCGATGATGAGCAAGTATTTCCGGTGGGAATTGACGGTGCCGGATGATATATTCCTTGAGCCGTTCTGGCAGCAGCAGCGTGCAAGTGATAATCTGGCGAGCATATATTGGCTGTATAATCGTACCGGCGAGGAGTTTTTGCTGGAAGTGGCCGAGAAGGTGCATCGCAATACGGCGAATTGGACGGCGGACGTGGCGAACTGGCATGGTGTGAATATCTCTCAGTGTTTTCGTGGGCCGACGGTGTTTTATCAGCAGTCGAAAGAGGATATTCATCTGATCGCCAGTGAGCGGAATTATCAGAAAGTGATGGGGATGTACGGGCAGGTACCGGGTGGGATGTTCGGTGCGGATGAGAACTGCCGTGCGGGATATGTTGGCCCGCGGCAGGCTGCGGAGACATGCACGATGGCTGAGTATATGCTGTCGTTTGAGATGTTGACAAAGATTACAGGTGATCCGCTGTGGCTGGACCGGTGTGAGGATGTTACGTTTAATTCGCTTCCGGCGTCGATGACGGCCGATCTGAAGGCGCTGCATTATCTGACGGCTCCGAATATGATTTTGTGTGATCGCCATAGCAAGTCACCTGGTTTCGAGAACGATGGAGCGATGCTGCTGTTCAATCCGCATTATCATCGGTGTTGTCAACATAATGTTGGTCATGCGTGGCCGCGGTATGCGGAGCATCTGTGGCTGGCGACGCCGGGCAATGGGCTTGCGGCGGTGCTGTATGCGCCGTGTAAGGTGAAGGCGAAGGTTGGAGATGGTACGACGGTGACGATTACCGAGAAGACAAAGTATCCATTCGAGGAAAAGATAGAGTTGGAAATTGCGACTGGCAAGGTAGTGCGGTTTCCACTGTATTTGCGTGTGCCGGGGTGGTGCGAGGCTCAGCGTGTGTCCATTAACGGCAGGGCGATAGACGTGGGCGGCAAGGGGCGTTCGTACATCATGATCGATCGTGAATGGACGGATGGCGATAAGGTGCTGATTGTGCTGCCAATGGAGGTTACGCTGACCACGTGGAAAAAGAACAAGAATGGTGTGTCAGTGAACCGTGGACCGTTGACGTATTCGCTGAAGATCGGGGAGAAACATGTGCGGGCGATGGGAACGGATACGGATAAGTGGCCGGCGTGGGAGATTCATCCGGCCTCGGCATGGAATTACGGGTTGGTGCTGGATGACCGAGAGCCGAAGGCGCAGTTTAAGGTAACGCCAAAGGAATGGCCCAGGGATGATCAGCCGTTTGATGTGAGTGCGGCGCCGATTGAACTGGAGGTGCGGGCGAAGAAAATACCAGGATGGGAAAAGGATCACCTGGGGCTGGTGGGATCGCTGCAGGAAAGCCCGGCGATTTCCAATGAGCCGGTGGAGATGGTGACTCTTATTCCGATGGGGTGCGCGCGGCTGCGGATATCGGCATTTCCAACTATCGGCAGTGGCACTGGTGCGCATGAATGGGTTCCTCCTAAGGTGGATTAGGAAACAAAGTCCCATCCGACAACAGGCGAGAGCCAAAAGAAAGGGATTTCGAATTGAGTAGCGAAGAATTATTGAATAGCGTGAGTAACGTTTCGGATGAAACGGAGTTTTATACGCCGATGCCGGATGGTTATATTCGGGGCCGGTGCAAATACGTGGTGATAATGGGGACGGTGATGAGCGGACTGGGTAAGGGGATATTCTCTTCGAGTCTGGCAAAATTGCTGCAGGATAAGGGGCTGGCGGTCTCCCCGATCAAGCTGGAAGGATATCTCAATATCGATTCGGGTACGCTCAATCCGTTTCGGCACGGTGAGGTGTTTGTGCTGGATGACGGTATGGAATGCGATATGGACCTTGGTACGTACGAACGGATGCTGGATATGGATTTGAGCCGGGCTAATTTTACGACCAGCGGTCAGATATTTACGCGTGTTCTGGAAAAAGAACGGCATGGGGATTATCTGGGTCGGGACGTGCAGATGATACCGCATGTGACTGGTGAGGTGAAATTGCGTTTGCGTGAACTGGCGGTGGCCAGCGAAGTGGATGTGGTGTTTGTTGAGATCGGCGGTACGGTGGGTGATGTGGAAAACGCGTACTATATCGAAGCAATGAGAGAATTGGCTTATGAAGAGGGACCGAACTCGGTGTGTTTTGTGGCGCTGACGCAGGTGCTGGAGCCGAAGACGCTGGGAGAACAGAAATCGAAAGCGGCGCAGTTGGGTATCAAGCGATTGATGGAGATGGGAGTGCAGCCTCATATTATCGCGTGTCGGGCAGGCAACCCGGTGACCGATAAGGTCAGGCAGAAGATCGCCCAATATACCAACGTACCGCTGGAACGTGTTTTCAGTATGCACGATTGCGAGAGTATATATGTCATACCCAGTATGCTGCGCGATCTGGGGTACGATTTTGAGGTGATTCGACTGTTGAAGCTGGAGGAGCGGGTGAACTTGCGTCACGAAAGACAAGCGTGGCTGGAATGGTGCGATTTTACCGACCGACTGAGCTCGGCTGAGCAGGAGGTTACTATCGGGATTACGGGTAAATATACCTCGGTGCGGGATAGCTATGCCAGCATTATTCACGCTTTGGAAAACAGCGGTACGCATCTGGGGACAAACGTAAAGATTGACTGGATCGATACCACCGGCATTACTGAGGCAAATGTGGCACAGAAACTGTCGCAGGTGGATGGTATAATCGTGCCCGGCGGTTTCGGATCGCGAGGTTCGGAAGGTAAAATAAGCTGCGTAAAATATGTGCGGGAGAATAAGATTCCGTATTTGGGGATATGTCTTGGTTTTCAGATGGCAGTGGTAGAGTTTGCCAGAAATGTATGTGGGATAAAAGACGCGGGCAGCAGGGAGATTTCGCCGGGCTGTGAACATGCGGTGATAGATATATTGCCCGAACAAAGGGGTATTCAGGGGCTGGGTGGGAATATGCGTTTGGGCGGCAAAGATGTGGAACTGACGAGCGATACGATGGCCTGGCGGCTTTTCGGTAGAAAAGACAAGGTGCGTATGCGGTTTCGCCATCGGCTGGAGGTCGATCCGAAGTATATCGATACGCTGACCAAACATGGATTGGTCTTTTCCGGTAAGGCGCCGGGCGAACCGATCATGCAGATATTGGAATTGCCGACGCATCCGTATTTCATCGGAACGCAGGCGCATCCGTGCATGACGAGCCGGCCGTTGCGCCCGCAGGAACTGTTCATAGGGCTGGTAGCGGCGGCGATGAAGAATGTTGAACGCAAAGCGAGAACCGTAGAACGTGGAACAAAAAGTGTTTAAGAGAAAGGTGGTGCGATGGGTAACGAAGAAGAAAAACCAAAAATAATTGCGGATGATGACTGGAAGGTGCAGGCGAAGAAGGAAAAGGAAAAACTCGGCGAAAAAGAACAACAGAAAAACCAGGCCGCTCAACCAGATAACGCCCAAAGGGTCGGTCCGATGGAACAACTGCCGCCGGCTAATTTTATGGTGTTGATCAACTCGCTGGCGCTGCAGGCACTGCTGTATATGGGCAGACTCAGCGATAAACTCGGCGAGAAAGATCAAAGCATGGTGAATATGGATTTGGCCAAGCATCATATCGACCTGATACAGGTGTTGGAAGATAAAACCAAGGGGAATCTTACCGATGACGAAAATAAGGCGATGGCGATGACACTGCATGAACTGCGTATGCAGTACGTACAAACGATAAGTCAGTGAGTCGGTGGGGCGTTGAGGCAGTGGAATAGCAATATTGTTAAGGGGGATAGATTATGAAAGATGGTGTTATGGTTAGGAACATTGTTAATGTTGTGGTGATGTCGTTGGTGGCGTTGATGGGGACGGGGTGTGGGCCGGGTGCGTTTTTGGTTCGGCCGGTGCCGGCGGATCAGAAACTGTCTGAAAGACAAATCCAACGCGATAAAGGATTGCTGGTCTTCGATAAAATAGCAGTTATTGATGTGGATGGATTGATGGCCAATCAGCAAAGGTCGTCTTTACTGCGGACGGGGGATAACCCGGTAAGCTTGTTTGTCGAAAAGCTCGATAAGGCCCGGAAAGACCGGTTTGTCAAGGCGGTGGTGCTGCGTCTGAATTCGCCGGGCGGTACGGTCGCGGCCAGCGACGCGATGTATCATTCGCTGCGGGAGTTCAAAAGACAAAGCGGAAAACCGGTGGTGGCGTGTATGCTGGATGTGGCGGCCAGCGGAGCGTATTACCTGGCTTGCGGCTGCGATGGGATCGTAGCTCAGCCCAGTAGTGTGACCGGCAGTATCGGCACAATAATGCAGACCGTCAGCTTTGCCGGCACTATGGATAAGCTGGGTATCAAGGCGGTTGCGATCAAAAGCGGCGGCCTGAAAGATTTGGCTTCACCGCTGCGCGACCTGAGTAGTGAAGAACAGGAAGTGCTGCAGAAAATTATCACGCAATTCTATGAGCAGTTTCTGGAAGTGGTACGCAACGGCAGGGGGGGATTGAGCCGGGAAAAGCTGGGGGAGTTGGCTGACGGCAGGGTATTTACGGCCGGGCAGGCGCTTGAGAAAGGGCTGATAGATCGGATTGGTTATCCAAATGATGCGATTGCCTGGGCAAAAAGGCTGGCGGCGGTGAAAAACGCAAAGGTGGTCATCTACCATCGGCCGATCGGCTATAAACCTAACATCTATGGCTCGGCATCAGGTGATATTGAGGTGGGGGCGCTGATCAACGTGGAACTGCCCGATTGGCTCACTTCCAGTGGCCCGCAGTTTCTCTACCTCTGGCAGCCGGGAACCAATTGAGAGCCGAAACAACGTGTTTATCGGGTTTACGCGCATTGAATAGTGCTTGCAATGGAATTAATCATACAAATAGTCATGACTGCCTGACTAATTTCGGAGAATTGATTCATAAACGTTGATAGTTTTTTTTGCGAGGTTTTGCCAAGTGAGGTTTTGGACGGCGGTCTTGGCGTTTTGGGCTAGTTTTTTGCGCAGCGGGGCGTTTTCTATCAGGCGGGTAAGTTGTTTGGTAAGGTCACTACGGTCCCGACGGAGCAGCAGGCCGGTCTGATTGTGGGTGATGACCTCAGGGATGCCGCCGACGGGGGAAGCGACGACAGGTAAACCGGCGGCCATGGCTTCGACGATGGTCAGGGGCATGCCTTCGCTCAGGGACGCGTTGACAAAGATGTCGGCGGCGGCGTAATAGTGGGGCATTTGCTGATGGGGGACCGCCCCGGTGGGACAGAGCCAGGGATCTGAATCGAAACCGGCGCCGGGAATGGCTAAAAGACGAATGCGAGGGTATTTCCCGTATAGTTGGTTCATGGTCGTGGTGACGGCAGCGGTACCTTTGACAGGGTCGCAGCCGCGGCCAACGAACAGCAAGACCATATCGTCCGGCGCCAGGTTCAGGTGGCTGCGTATTTGGGTACGACTTTCAGGAGGCAGATTTACAGGGGAATAGCCGTTGGTGATGACCGATATTTTCTGGTCGTCGATACCGAAGCATTTCAGAGCCCAGTTTCGAATACTGTTGCTCACGGCGATGACGTGGTTGGCGTATCGGGACCATGTGGCTTCGATGAACGTAGCCCAGTAACATCGCCAGTTCCACCATGCACGGCAGGCGAAAAGATAGTCCAATGATACGGTGTGCAAGGTGTGGACGTAACGCTGTTGAGCACGGCGGGTCATTTGCATAGCGAGCAGCCGTGGTCCATGGAAACCGCTGTGAGTGTGAATAATGTGATATTGTTCATGTCTGATTGTCTCCAAAGGCACAAAGTGTTCGGTGCTTGCTGAAGATGAGGGCGGGGTTTTGCCATATACGTCCACGTGCACGCCAAGTTGGCACATGGCTTCGGCGAGCCTGAGAATGTGCTTTTCAACGCCTCCGTTTCCATTGAGATCGGTAGGAATGCAGATGGCAACCTTCATCAGAACACCTGTTAATGATAATAAACGAACATGCAGGTTCAAATCGCCGCGCAAACAAAGAAAGACATTGATATTATCGGACATCGCAATTGATGAACTTGAACTCCTGCGGACACTGCTGGAACTGTTATGAACTGTTGATTGGAGCGATTATTTTGACCAATTCGGTTGGTACGTCCGATATATATAGAAATCGGCAATAGTGTAGGAAGACATTAACAATAGGAAGACGCTGTGATTCGAGTCTTACAAAACTGGGAGGAAATTGGCAGTGCTCACAAATTTTTGGCCCTGAATGACCTGCCACGGCACGGCAGTGCGGAGAAGTGTTGGGATTTGCGTCTGTTATACGATATTGTCGAACCGCTGCCACGGACGGCAAAGATTATTGACCTGGGTTGCAGTGGAGTTCATACGCTGAAGTTTTTATATGCATTGGGGTTTCAAAAGCTCACAGGAGTGGATCTGAAACCTGCGGTTACTGACAGGATAAATCAGGTTCTGCGGATGTGGCGGGGCCGGACCCTGACCCGGCCATTCAAGCTTTACAGAAGAGACATAACGCAAACGCGCTTTCCACAGAAAACGTTCGATTTGGCCACTTGCGTATCGGTTATTGAGCATGGCCTCGATTTTGAAAAGTTTCTGATTGAATCAAGTCGCATTCTCAAGCCGGGCGGACTGCTGTTCGTAACGGCTGATTACTGGCAGGAAAAAATCGATATTAGCGGCGATTCCGGCGAATACGGGTTAGCATGGAATATTCTTTGTAAAAAAGATATTGAAGATATTATAGAATTGGCGGGCAGGTTTGAATTTGAGTTGTACGAAGATGGGGATATTCCAAAATGTGCGGATCGTTGCACAGCGTGGCACAGGAGGGAATTCACCTTCATAGCGGTGGTTTTGAGAAAGCTCAAGTAAGTGCTTAAAGGCGATTGGTTACAGCCTTGTATTCGTGTCGGATCAACGCTCCCACCTCTCTTGACAAAACCGACAAAAACACATACTGTGGTCGCCGTGAAATGTGAGATGGTACAACCTAAGCCCCTGGCGTTATATGTGCATGTGCCGTTCTGTAATCGTAAGTGTCCGTATTGTGGGTTTTATTCCGAGCCGATGGGGGCCTATGATATAGGACGGGTACTTGCGGCACTGGTCACGGAATTGGATCGGTATAATCTGCAAAGACCCGCCCGGACAGTATATGTCGGTGGGGGCAGTCCAAGCTGTCTGCCCCGGGGCCGACTGCTGCGGTTGCTTGAGCAGATAACGCAGCGAGTAGGGGTCGGCAGTGAATTTACGGTGGAAGTTAACCCTGACCAAATTGATGAGCACTTGTTAGAGCGATTGTGCGGTCTTGGAGTTAATCGGCTGTCGGTGGGGGGGCAGTCTTTCGAAGATCGTGAACTGGAGTTTTTGGCAAGGGGTTACAAAGGTCATAAAATTGTTGAAGTAGTCCATCAGGCACGGCGAGCGGGGTTTGATAATATTAATCTGGATTTGATTTTCGCCATACCTGGTTCGACGCTCCAGTCATGGCAAAGAAACCTGGCCGCGGCGATGGAACTGGGCGTGGAACATATCTCGGCGTACAGCCTTACTTATGAAAAAGGTACGCTGTTATATAAAAGACGGCAGGCGAATCAGATTGACGTGACTGATGAGGAAACTGATCGGGCGATGTATGAGCTGGCAATTGACCAACTTATCGCAGCCGGGTTCGAACACTATGAAATATCGAATTTTGCAAAGAAGGCCGATGGGCGATCATTTGAATGCAGGCATAATCTGGTTTATTGGGCGAATGAGCCTTATATAGGGATAGGTCCCGGTGCAAGTTCCTATTGGCAGGGCAGACGGACGAGTAATGTTGCTGATGTGGGAGTGTATGTCGAAGCGATAGAGCAGGGAAAAGATGTGTCAGGAGAGTGCGAAACGCCTGATGAGCCGGACACGGCGTGCCAGACGGCAGTGCTGATGCTGCGACGGATAAAGGGGATCGATTTAGAAGAGTACAGGCAGCGGACAGGTTTCGATGTGCTAAAGATGTTTGCCGAACCGATCGGGCGGTATCAAAAACTGGGTTTGCTGGCGGTAGAGCACGGCAGATTGCACCTGACACGCGAAGCTCTGCCGATAGCCGACTCAATATTGTGTGATTTCGCGGTAGTGTGAAACGATCAATCCTTCAGGGGTAGTTGAAATTTATGGATGGTTTCGCAGTCCCTGTCTAAGGCGATTTCCACCTATTTTGTACCCATATTAAATGACAGACCATTGGGTTCCGCCTATTGATGTAAGTGCTTATTTTACGTTGTTGGAATTGATGTAAGTGCTTATTTTTGCGTAACGATTATAACGATTAGGCAAGATGGGTAAGAAAAAAGTGCGAAATTCCGACGAATTCCGATGAAAAGTGATGT
>CAZICK010000097.1:0-13603 GCA_964537505.1 uncultured Pirellulales bacterium | reverse complement strand
CAGCAGTTCTTAGCCTCGTGTTCTGTACAGATTCTTATGAGGAACCATATTTTTTTGCACGAAATGGCCGATGATAAAGGGTAACGAAAATGAAAGTAACATCAACTTCAGCGCAATCACATGGCCGGCTCATAGGTGAGTGTCTGCAGCTCCACCGGTCCTAGCAGTCCGGAAATCAAAGGTTTTCCCGCTACCTTCTCATCCCTGTAAAGATGCCACACATTCGTTTTAGTGAACCGCTCCGCCTTGGGTAGTTTCCAATCGCCAACCAGCCGGTTGGCCCACAGATTGGTCACGTCGATTTCCAAAATGTTATTGGTCTGCTTTACGGCGTCGGTCAATTCAATGCGGAAGGGCACAGTCCAGAGCGTCCCCAGGATTCTTCCATTGAGACGTACCTCACAGATATTTTTTACTTCGCCCATGTCCAGGAACAGCCTGGCTCCCGGTTTCCAGAAACGCTCAGCCACATCAAACTTTTTGATATACGTTGCGGTGCCCGAATAATATTTGATACCTTCTTCGCTACGGGTAGTCCAACTTTGGAGTTTATCGAATGTAATTGATTCCGGGCCACCCCATTCCGGATCGAACTTTACCGTCCAGGCACCATCCAGTTCCTGACCGACGGATGAATAAATCGAGAAATTCCCACTTGCCGTCGCTTCGATTCCCGGGTCTCTGAACACGATGAACATCGAACCGAAGGGGGCGAATTCCAGCGGTAGCGCCGTCGTATTTTCGGCTTGAGTGTACTTCGCTCCCGGCCGCATAATGCCTGTGACCGGATCCCATATCTCCGGAACCTTGCCGCTCACCCGGAACGTGCAGATGACATCTCTTTCCCATCGATCATTGCGGTTGGCGACATAATAGATTTCTGCCTCACACGTACTCCGGTGAATAAAGTCTATATATGTGTTCGACTTGCCTGAAAATCGGAAATCAGGCTTAATCCCATCGCAGGCCAGGATATCACGCTCTGTTTTCCCCCAAAATATCCGGCCATGACCGTATTTATTTTCCACAACCTTTATGCCGTCGCAATCGCCCCAGATTTCGCTGGCAAGCTTTTGTACTGTTGAATCGCATTGGGGATAATTCTTCAGTCCCGGGGCTTTCACCGGTTTAGGACCAACCACCGTCGCTCCCGCGGCAACCAGTTTCTTGATTTTCTCAATAAGTTCTACGTCCATCGCATCCCCGTCGGGCAGTACCAGCAGACGGTAGCTCATACCATCGGGAAGAACAATACGTCCGTTCTTTACCGACATGCGATTGAGAATGACATCAGCATTGCAGTAATCATAATCATACCCGAGACCCAGATTAGGATAGACATGTTTAATCCTGTTCGGGTTTTGGGTTGCTTCAGGAATCTTCTCGCCTAAATAGTAACAGACATCGCCGACAAAAAGCCCTTGCGAAAGCATGTACTGACAGCGTGAAATCCATGTCAGCCAGGGTTTGACATGTCGCCACCAGGTTAGATTGGCATTGAAATGAGTACCCGCAAAATACTCATATCCCGGCACCCCATCCTGCTTTCGGTTGCAGGTTGATTCATGGAAAAAGAAACGGTTGATTCCTTCGCAAAAAGCAATGTCCGCGGCCTGTTTCATCGAATGCGGATCCTCTATCCAATGGCCTATCAGCGATGTAAACGCTTCTGCCGCGGCCCACCTTTTTCCATAGATATGCGCCGCTGATCCGGTTTGCTTACCAACCCAGTTTTGCTCGTAACCTGTCTCATTGGCTATATACGCATCATAAGGCATCCAGAATTCACCCATGGGAATATCGCATCGGCCCAGATTTTTCAATCCATCCATCGGAGCATTCTTTGGCCAACTGGGACCAGCGGCTTCATTGTGAGTACGAAGGCCGTCTGCGTGAGCCAACTCCGTTAACCGTCCGTAATGATTGTCAGCCATGGCATCAGCAAAGGTCTTGAGGAAATCAAAACGAAACCGCTTTGCAATCTCATCGTCGGCTGAACTGTCAGCTAACACGCGAAGATAGGGCTTTATACTATAGCCACGATATTTCTGGAAATCATTTACAAACTCGTCGCTCCATGTCGGATATCCATTCTCCCACGAGTCATTATGCAAATATTTAAGTGTTTTACCGGCCAGAGACCCTGCATCGTTGATAAGCACTGAAGCCATGGATTTGTAATGGAAATCCAAAGCTGACTTACTCCAGCCATCTACATGAAGTCCTTTGGCGTTGTCGCTGGAATAAGCCGTCTCTACCAGGCTGCTCTTATAGCCGAACCGCAGTATAACCCATTTACCGTTGGGAACATCCCATTCGAGATGCCCATCTGATTGCATCTGGGCGGTCAGATCGATGAGCGCTGCGGTATTGCCGATGCTGTTGCCTTGCGGATAAGCCTGTACCGCGACATCACGATACGCGGTGCCGGCAGGGATCGCCAGAGTCCCCGAAAAGTGTTGCGGACCGGTGACCTTGGTAACGCAATAGGCATGCTCTTTCATCCCGTATTCAGGTGTAATCCAGGAACCGCCCGTACACCATCCACTGGCCAGATTAACGCTGACTTCTAAATTGAGCCTGGCCGCTTCGGTAAGAGCATGTTTGAAAAGGTTCCTCCATTCGGTTCCCATAAAAACAGGACCTGAGGGCATTGGCTCCTTACCCGGATTCCCGCCCGCGTCAACTATGAGCACACCACCGATTCCCTTGGCTCGAAACTCCTCCAGATCGCGGGTGATTGCCTCCCGGTCCACCAGGCTATTGAGCCACCACCAGAAGACCCTTGGCTTTGCCGAATCCGGCGGCGAAACGAATCCCCGAACAAGTTCCGGGCCGCTCTGGTCAAGAGCCTGTGTGCCCCGAAAATCTCCCCAACAGATTATAGACATTACGAAAATTACCAGAACTGTTTTCAAAAATACTTTTGAGACGAATTTGTGCATATGACTACCTGTTTAGACTTTCGGGGCGCAAATGAATCCGACTGTGACGTAAACAATTTAAATTTTCTTTGAACGCTTACACCTTTTTATAAAATACTGTTTGACTTCAATCGCTGTTATGGGGCCGCAAACCACATAATTTCCCCGGAAAGTGCAGTATCACAATCAACGTTTTACAATCCTTTTGACGCTTGCGTCACAAATGGCTCTGCTAGTAATTATCATACCCATTGGTATAATATCGGATATTACCGACATTTCACATTATATTACTCATAGCTTGGCCAGGCGGTTCGGAACTGTTACATTTTTTGAATTGGCAAATCGGTTCTTACTGTTAAGATAGACAAACTGCCAAGACAGATAGGAATGATTTTGTCTGACAAGAAATACCACTAAAAAACAGGAAAACCGAAAGTGAGGAAATAGGCTATGAAGGTCCCGTTACTCGATCTCAAACAGCAGTATCAGTCGATAAAAGCACAAATCGTCCCAGCGGTGTTAGAACTGATGGAAAGCCAGCAGTGCGTCTTAGGCGAAACCGTGGAGCAATTGGAACAGGCCCTGGCCGACTACAGCCAATGTGCACACGCGGTGGGCGTCAGTAGCGGAACAGATGCCCTGCTGTGCAGTCTCATGGCTTTGGGCATCGGCCCAGACGATGAAGTTATTGTGCCGACCTTTACTTTTTACGCCTCAGCCGGTTCGATTGCCAGGGTGGGCGCAAAGCCGGTTTTTGTTGATATAGACAGGGATACGTTCAATATCGACCTCAACAAGCTGGAAGAAGCGATAACCGACCGGACCAAGGCTATAATGCCTGTACATCTTTACGGCCAAATGGCTCCCATGGCCGAAATCATGGCCCTGGCCAAAAAGTACGAGTTAAAAGTGATTGAAGACGCCTGCCAGGCAATCGGCAGCGACCAGAACGGCCATCGGCCGGGGCAATTAGGTGATTGTGCGTCTGTGAGCTTTTATCCAACGAAAAACCTTTCATGTTTCGGTGACGGCGGCATGATATTGTGCGAGGATGAAAAACTTGCCGATCTTTGCCGCTCGCTGCGTGTGCATGGTGGAGCGAGCCAGTATCATCATAGTATGATTGGGGGTAATTTTCGGCTGGATGCTCTGCAGGCGGTGGTGGTGGGTGTAAAACTGAAATATCTCGATGGGTGGCAGCGACGGCGGCAAGCACACGCTAAGCGGTATGACCAACTGCTGGGTGCGGAAGTTGGTAAGCCGAGGGTCGCTGAAGGGAACAGTCATGTTTATCACCAATATGTTATCCGAGCGCCGAGCCGCGATCAGTTGCGCAAGTTCTTGGCAGATAAGGAGATAGGGACTGCGATATTTTATCCATCACCGCTGCATTTGCAGGAGTGTTTCGCGTATCTCGGTGGTAAGGAAGGTGACTGCCCGGTAGCTGAGCAGGCCTGCAAGGAGGTGTTGGCGCTGCCGGTCGTGCCAGAGTTGACCGATGAGCAGATAGAATACGTAACTCAATGTATCAACGAGTTTTATGGCTGAAAATGGATGGGTGAATGGCGGAAGAAAGCATGAGACACGAGGAGATTTTGCTCTTGACCAGACCGGTCTGATGCTGTAGCATTTATATACACTGCCGGCGAGCGGCGGCGGCGGATTGCAGAGGTGGCAAAGTCATCGTTAAAGAAGTTTTAACATCGGAGGTGCCATGCAACGCCGTGATAAGTGATATTATGGCTATATGATTGCAACTGTAATAAACGCATTGGCTGTGCTGATTGGCTCCCTTGTCGGAGTGGCTCTTAGGGGGAAGATTCATGAGAAATATGAAAAAACCATTTTCAACGCGTTAGGGGTATTTATACTGGTTCTGGGTATTTCTATGTCGCAAAAGCCGTGTAGTGGGCTTTATATGGTGTTTTCTCTTGTTCTGGGGGGCGTTCTTGGGACCTTGATGCAGATTGAGGAGAGAATTTTGGGTTTTGGCGGGTGGATTCAAAATAAGCTGCCCGGCTCAATGGGTGAGGGGCAATTTGCGATGGGGTTTCTGGATGCTACGGTTCTGTTTTGTGTCGGGGCGATGGCAATTGTCGGGTCTTTCAAGGCCGGTGTCGATAAGGACTATCAGCTCCTGCTGCTGAAATCTGTGCTGGATGGCTCTATTTCGATATTTCTTGCGGCTGTTATGGGTTGGGGCGTAGCCTTTTCGGCCTTTTCAATTCTGATTGTTCAGGGTGGGCTGACTGTTCTGTCTGGTGCCATGGCTGCATACGTAGGACAGGGCATGATTGATGCGATTTGTGCTGTTGGCGGCTTGCTGATCATTATGATAGGGGTGAATCTGCTGAAACTGAAAGAGATGAAAACAGCTAATTTTATTCCGGCTCTTGTTCTTATGATTCTCTTTGAGCTTGCCGATCCCTGGTTATCCCGGTTTGCAGGTTGAAAGGATACTTGACGGTGGAGTGAGAATTGGTATATTAGTTCTAAGTTGCTGTTTTTTTGGTGGTTGTGTTGGTCAGGGGAGTTGAAATAATCAGGCTCCAAGGGTTCCAACGGTTAGCTCTTGCCAATGGAATCAGGATAGGTCCAGGCAATATAATTTCGGAGGTATCCATGAAGAAACAGAGTGATTTTGTGCATCCTTATATTCCCAATTCGGTTCCGGCAGTTAAGGCCCGGATGATGAAGGAGATTGGGATCAAGAGTATTGAAGAGCTATACGAAGATATTCCCGAGCCGCTGCGTTTGGGCAGGGAGTTGAATCTGCCGAATGCCCTGGGGTCGGAATGCGAGCTGAAGCGGCATGTCGAGGGTATTCTCGCCAAGAATCGGGCCTGTAATGAGATGATAAGTTTTCTGGGCGGCGGCTGCTGGGGGCATTACGTGCCTGCTGTGTGCGATGAGATCAATCAACGTTCGGAGTTTTTGACGGCATACGCAGGTGAGCCTTACGAGGATCATGGTCGCTTTCAGACGTTGTTCGAATACGAAAGCCTGATGGCTGAACTGCTGGAAGTGGATGTGGTGAATGTTCCCACATTCGACTGGTGTCAGGCTGCCAGCACGTCTCTGCGTATGGCCGAACGCATCACCGGGCGGGGCGAAGTTCTGGTGATCGATACGATCGGGCCGGACCGTCTTTGGGCTGTGAAAAACTATTGCCTGCCGAACGTCAAGGTCACGCTGGTGCGACATTGTCCCGACACCGGGCGTATGGACCTGGATGATCTCAAGGCCAAGTTGTCGCCGGAGGTTGCAGGCGTTTATTTTGAGAATCCGTCTTTCCTGGGATTTATCGAAGATCAGGGCCAGGTTATTTCCAGGATGGCACACGCAAACGGTACGCTGAGCATTGTCGGAGTCGATCCTATTTCGCTCGGGGTCATGATTCCGCCGAGCCGCTACGGCGCGGACATTGTCTGTGGTGATATTCAGCCTCTTGGTATTCACATGAACTATGGCGGCGCTCTGGCGGGCTTCATCGGCACTCGCGATGAGGAGAAATTCGTGATGGAGTTTCCTTCGCGTCTCTTTGGCATTACGAAGACCTGCGTCGAAGGCGAATATGGCTTTGGCGATGTTGCCTACGACCGGACCTCATTTGGGGTCCGTGAAAAAGGTAAGGAATTCGTGGGAACCGCCGCCGCTTTGTGGGGCATCACCGCAGCGGTGTATCTTTCACTGATGGGGTCAAAGGGAATGCGAGACCTTGGGCAACATGTCCTGCAAAAAGCTCAGTACGCTATGAAGAAACTATCCGCCGTCAAGGGAGTGAAGGCTCCCCGCTTTGCGGCGGCCCATTTTAAGGAATTTGTCGTCGATTTCAACGATACCGGTAAATCGGTGGCCCAGATCAACAAAATGCTGCTGGACCGCGGGATTTTCGGCGGCAAGGACCTGAGCGGTGATTTCGCTGAATTAGGGCAATCAGCCCTGTATTGCGTTACCGAGACCCATACCCAGCAGGACATCGACCAGTTGGTTAGGGTTCTGTGCGAATGTCTGTGATCTGTTCACCAAAAGGAGACCATAGTGGAACCTACAGCAAGATATAAATTGAGAGAAAATTTCCATCAGGCCAAGTGGGATGAGCCGATTATTTTCGAGCTGCACACCCCCGGCGAACGAGGCGTTCTCGTGCCGGAGGCTGAGCCGGAGGTTGTCGCGACTGTAGGGGATGGGCTATCGGCCCTGCCCGACAACATGATTCGTAAGCAACCGCCGGCCCTGCCGGAAATTTCCCAGATGCGGGTGCTCAAGCACTACCTGCGTCTGTCGCAGCAGTGTCTCGGCGCCGATCTGAATATCGATATCGGTCAGGGCACATGCACGGTCAAGTACAATCCCAAGATCAACAAGATGCTGTCGGCATCTGCCAAGGTCACCGAGCTGCACCCCTGGCAAGATCCAAGCACGACACAAGGGGCGATGGAGATTATGTATAGGCTCGATAGCTTTCTGCAGGAAATATCCGGTATGAGTCGCTTCAGTCTGCAACCGAGTTCCGGCTCGGCGGCGATTCTTATAATGGCATACATCGTCGAGGCGTATCATCGCTCACGCGGTGAGGCCGACCAGAGAGACGAGATCATCACCACCATCTTCTCGCATCCGTCCGATGCGGCAGCGGCAGCGGTCAAGGGCTACAAAGTCATTACGCTGTATCCCGCCAAAAACGGACTTGTGAAAGTCGAGGCCCTCAAGGCGGCCGTCTCGAATCGCACGGCGGCGTTGTTTATTACGAACCCGGAAGATACCGGCATTTTTAATCCGCAAATCCGTGAGTTTACAGATATCATTCACAAGGCCGGCGGTTTGTGTGGCTACGATCAGGCCAATACCAATGGGATATTAGGCATAACGCGAGCGCGTGAGGCGGGCTTTGATATGTGCTTTTTCAATCTGCATAAAACGTTCTCGGCTCCGCATGGGTGCGGCGGCCCCGCTTCGGGCGCTGTGGGCGTTGTCGATAATCTTATTGACTTCCTGCCCGTGCCGATCGTGGGCTTCGACGGCAAAGAATACTTCCTGGACTATGACCTGCCGCAGACTATCGGCAAGACGCGTGGATTCTATGGCGTCTTCCCCGCAATCATAAGGGCCTATGCCTGGATCATGAGCCTGGGCGCCGCGGGATTGAAAGAAACAGCACAAATCGCGGTATTGAACAATAATTATTTGCTGGAAAATATCAGGAAAATCAGAGGCGCCGCGTCTCCGTATAGCGCAGGCAAACACCGTATCGAACAAGTCAGATATAGCTGGGAACAACTGACGGAGGATACCGGCGTAACTACCGAAGATGTGACCCGCAGAATGGCTGATTTTGGTTTTCATCTGTGGTCCAGCCATCATCCGTTTGTGGTGCCCCAGCCTTTTACTATTGAACCTACGGAATCCTACTCCAAGGATGAACTGGACGAATACCTGGCAGGACTGCGAAAGGTTGTGCAAGAAGCGTATGACAACCCGGAGAAAGTAAAAAACGCGCCTTACAACAGCGTAGTGCACAAGATCGACCACAGCACATTAGACGATCCGGAGAAATGGGCCATCACATGGAGAGCGTATCTGAAAAAGCATCGCAAGTCAGACCGTCAGGATTAACATACGTTGAAGAGACTCGGCTTGATTATCAATCCTACTGTTGCTTTTTGCCGGAGGAGATGGCACGGCATGTGATGTGTTCACGGCTGTGGGTGACACTATCGTTGTGCTGGGCATTCCCACCAGCGTGAAGATGTGCTCAACAGATACTCAATCGTAAATATTCCTACCGTCACCACCTCCACAATTCCCAGTATCTCTCTCGTCCGCCCAGCCAACCCAGCCAATGTCTCCATCGAAAACGATACCAGTCTTGTAGGGTGGTGCTCTTAGCCCACGCGGACTTTTCTCCGGTAGTCTTGTAGGGGTGGACTCTTAGCCCACGCGGACTTTTACGTGTCACCCCCGCGAACAACTGTCACCCCTGCGAAGGCAGGGGTCTATCTTCCACACTTGTGTCTTCCATCACTCACTGTCACAACACACCCGCCAACGCACCAATCTCCTCCTCACTAAGCGCATAATTATAAATCCGAACATCATCCAGCATACCAACGGACCCATCTAAAGAAATCAAAACATCCATCCCGACAGCGGTATCGATTGTCTGTGTGCCAAGGCTGATTATGACATCTTCTTGCCCGCCATCTACATAGAGCAGTATATCTTCAACTTTCACATCCTCTTTATCCGGCAACACAATCGCTACGTGATGCCATGTACCATCATCTATATCCGTATCACCGACAACGCTGCCGCCAATCACAGCGGCTCGCAGTTTGCCGTCGGCATTGACCACATTAGACCACAGCCCGCCGCTGATTGCCGTCGTACCCCAACGCACAATCGAGAATGTCGATCCAGTTGATTCGACCTTAACCCACGCGCTTACAGTCCGAGGATTCGATCCGCTGATACCCTTGTAACCTGCGACTTCCACATAATCACCGACCCCATCAAATTCCAGCGCCCCACCAATCTTCCCATCACTCGGCCACCACACCGGATCCCCGTTAAGCGTACCATTGTGACCATTTGCACTATCGTATGCCGTACCACCTTCGCTTTCGTCAAGCTCCCACCACCCAACAAGCATATCAGATCGAGTCGTAAACCTCCAGACATCACCCTCTACGACGCTGCTGTCAGCTTGAACCTCATCGATCCGCCAATAATACATCGTCTCTAATTCCAACGCCCCCGGGTCAAACGTGGCGCCTGTCTGATTGCCCTGGAACACACCCGGACTCGTCGTGCCAAAGTATATATTGTGCGATACCGCACAGTCTCCCGCGGACCAGCTTAGCTCCATTCTTGTATTCACATCTGCTGCCCCATCTACCGGATCAGGACCAAACGCCGAGCCGGGAGGAACTGTCGTAAACCTCCACACATCGCCCTCTATAACGCTGCTGTCACCTTGAACCTCATCGATCCGCCAATAGTACGTAGTCCCGCAATCCAACGGCCCAGGGTCAAACGTGGAACTTACCTGATTGCATTGGAATTCACCCGGACTATTCGTGCCAAAATATATATTGTGCGATACAGCGCATCCTCCTGCAGACCAGCTTAGCTCTGTGTCTGGATTTACACCTGACATTCCATCTGCCGGATCAGGACCAAACGCCGACAACACACCCATCGACAAACCAATCTCCTCTTCGCTTAACGCATAATTATAAATCCGAACATCATCCAGAAAACCATCGGAACTTTCGTGAGCAATGAAGACATCCATTCCGACGGCGGTGTCGATTGTCTGGCTGCCATGGTCGATGGTGATACTTTCTGGCTCGCCATCTACATAAAGCCGTATATCTTCGACTTTCACATTCCATTTATCCGGCAGCACAATCGCTACATGATGCCATGTATCATCATCTATATCCGTATCACCGACAACACTGCCGCCCCACACAGCAACTCGAAGATTGCCGTCGGCGTTGACCACATTAGACCACAGCCCGCCGCTGATTTCCGTCGTACCCCAACACACAATCGACAGTATCGATCCATTTGATTCAGCCCTGACCCATGCGGTTACGCTTCGAGGATTCGACCCGCTGATACCTTTGTAACCTTCGACTTCCACATAATCACCGTCCCCGTCAAATTCCAGCGTACCACCTAGCATGCCGCCACTCGGCCACCACGTCGGATCACCCATAAGCGTCCCATCATTACCCCCCACACTATCGCTGGCAACCGTACCACTCGACTCATCCAACTCCCAATGTGCCACCAACTCAGGAGGAAAACCTGCCAGCGTTCGAATTTCTCCCGTGCTCATCGCATAGTTGTATATCCGAACATCATCCAGCATACCAACAGACCCATCTAAAGAAATCAAAACATCCATCCCGACAGCGGTATTAATTGTCTGACTGCCGCTGCTGATGGTGGTATATTCCCGCTCGCCATCTACATAAAGCCGTATATCTTCAACTTTTACATTCGCTTTGTCCGGCAACACAATCGCTACATGATGCCATGTACCATCATCTATATCCGTATCACCGACAACACTGCCGCCCCACACAGCGACTCGCAGTTTGCCGTCGGCATTGATCACATTAGACCACAGCCCGCCGTTGATTTCCAGTGTGCCCCAACGCACAATCGAGAATGTTGATCCAGTTGATTCGACCTTAACCCACGCGCTTACAGTCCGAGGATTCGACCCGCTGATACCCTTGTAACCTGCGACTTCCACATAATCACCAACCCCATCAAATTCCAGCGCACCGCCAATCTTCCCACCACTCGGCCACCACGTCGGATCACCGTTAAGCGTCCCGTCATTATCACCAACACTATCGGCGGCAACCATACCACTCAACTCATCCAACTCCCAATGCCCAACAAGATAACCAGTCGTAAACCTCCAGACATCACCCTTTACAACGCTGCTATCAGCTTGAACTTCATCGGTCCGCCAATAGTATGTGGTCTGGAAATCCAACGGCCCCGGATCAAACATGGCGCCTGTCTGATTGCGTTGGAACACACCCGGACTACTCGTGCCAAAATATATATTGTGCGATACAGCGCCTACCCCCGCAGACCAGCTTAGCTCCGTGTTTGGATTTACACCTGACATTCCGTCTGTCGGATAAGGACCAAATGCCGGTGTAGGAAAAGGCACACCTTCCAGCCAATTCTCGGCCAGTATAAGCAGATCGCCCAGCCCAACATCACCCGTATGGTCGATGTCCGCCCCACTACAGAAATCATTGTACTCATCACACTTGCTTTCCATCCACCCAGCACTGACTATCCCAAAATCCGACAGATCAACCCGGTGGTCATTATTTATATCCACCGGAAAAACATATTTAATCGCAAGACTGTGTGTCCCTCCGGCGGCGATGGCGATAAAATCAGTGCCCGTCGGTACCGTTGCCTGACCATTATCATCCCACCCCCATCCCACAATCGAGCCGTCCGACTTCAACGCAAGACTGTGTGACCCTCCGGCGGTAATAGCGATAAAGTCATTGCCCACCGGCGGACTCGCCTGACCATACTCATCATTCCCCCATCCTACAATCGAACCGTCAGACTTGAGCGCAAGACTGTGATCCCCTCCGGCGGCGATGGCAACGAAGCCTTTGCCCAAGGGCGCCGTCGCCTGACCAAATTCATCCCACCCCCATCCAACAATCGAACCATCAGACTTCATCGCAAGACTATGTTGATATCCAGCGGCGATGGCGATAAAGTCATTGCCCATCGGCGGTGTCGCCTGACCCCAATAATCATTCCCCCATTCCACAATCGAACCGTCCGACTTCAACGCAAGACTGTGATACCCTCCGGCGGCAATGGCAACGAAACCATCGCCCACAGACTCCGTCGCAAAAATATAATTATCCCTCCCCATTCCTCCCCATCCTACGATCGAACCGTCAGACTTCAACGCAAGACTGTGATAATATCCCGCAGCAATGGCAACGAAATCATTGCCCGACGGCGGCGTCGCCTGACCACAATAGATATAACCGTCCACATAGTTGCTTCCCCATCCTACGATTGAGCCATCAGACTTCAGACCAAGACTGTGTTCCTCTCCGGCGGCAATGGCAACATAGTCATTGTCACCAGAACCCATCGCCTGACCAAACTCATTCCACCCCCATCCGACAACCGAGCCGTCAGACTTCATCGCAAGACTGTGATACCCTCCGGCAGCGATGGCAACAAAATCATTGCCCGACGGCGGACTCGCCTGACCATAACCATCCCACCCCCATCCGACGATCGAACCGTCAGACTTCAACGCAAGGCTGTGTTCCTCTCCAGCGGTAATGGCAACAAAGTCATTGCCAACAGGCGGACTCGACAGACCATAATAATCGCTGCCCCATCCGACAATCGAACCATCCGACTTAAGCGCAAGGCTGTGTACCTCTCCGGCGGCGATGGCAACAAAGTCATTGCCCGCTGGTGGCGTCGCCTGACCATCATCATTCCTCCCCCATCCGACGATCGAACCGTCCGACTTGAGCGCCAGACTGTGTCCCCCTCCGGCGGCGATGGCGATAAAGCCCTTGCCCCCAGGCGGACTCGCCTGACCATAATAATCGTTACCCCATCCGACGATCGAGCCGTCCGACCTGAGCGCCAGACTGTGAAAATATCCTGCCGCAATGGCAATGAAGACAGTGCCCTCAGGCGGACTCCCCAGACCATAACCATCATACCCCCATTCGACGATCGAGCCGTCCGACTTCAACGCAAGACTGTGTGACCCTCCGGCGGCGATGGCAACAAAGTCATTGCCCACAGGTGGCGTCGCCTGGGCAAACCAAGCATCCAAACCCCATCCGATAATCGAGCCGTCCGACTTCAACGCCAGACTGTGTCCCCCTCCGGCGGCGATTTTGGAAACATCCGCCAGTGGATCGTTCGGGAGTTTCTGACTCCCCCAGCCGTAGATCTCCCCCTGTTCACCTGCCTGTATTGTACTCGCCCAAAAACAAACAACCACCAGCCCAACTACCAATCTCGATTTCCCTGTCCACATGGAAACCACCTCCTGATCTTCGCTCCGCAAATGTAAAATTTCCCTCATTCGGACAACCAACTTTGCCATATACATATACTCTATAATACCA
>CAZICK010000096.1:1691-13669 GCA_964537505.1 uncultured Pirellulales bacterium | reverse complement strand
TATGGTTGTTTCCAGTTGATACGGAACCCTGAAGGTTTCCAGTAGCCTGGTCCCGGCCATACGTGCCGCCCCAATAGATCCAGCCGTCCCTGTCGTATCCGAGCCATCCGGGGATATCGGCCAGGGTGCCGGAGGTTTGGTCGGAAAAGTTATACTGTCCGACATCTATTGGGCAATCGGGTCCTACGCCCTGCGTCCAGCCGCCGCTTGATAAGGTCCCGGTGATCGTAGTCGAATCCGGTTTGTAGATCGTTTCAAAATTGCAGTTCGGCACGGTGACTGTGCCGCCACCAGCAGGATAAGTTGTCGCATTGGCCGGGCTTGATGCGGCGCCTGTGTTCAACAGGGCATCACGCATCTCCACCGTATAGGTGTACTGAGTACTGGCGGAGAGTCCCGTATCGTTATAGACAGGGTTGGTTACCCAGCCGCTGTCTGTTCCGCCGGAATGACCGGTGGTTTCCTCGAAATAGTACTCAACCGGGCCAGAAGCATCGGTACCTGTTGTTGCCGTCATCGTAATCTGTGTACTGCTTACCGCGGCGGGAGCCGAGGCAAACGTCGCAGGATTAGGTGTCGGCGCAGTGTCATCAATTAAATCTATCAGGTCCATCATTTCGTCAGCCATGGCGTTGCCTATCAGGTAATAGCTCTCGGCGTTGCGGTTCCAGTGATAACCCTGGTCGGCTGGCGACTCCGCCACCGGACGCCAGAAGTTCTGGGTGTCAACGACGGCCACATTGCCTTCGAATTCGGGATATGTGGTATAGTTTTCCATTGCCAGTTGCGCCAGTTCTACCTCACTGTAATCGGGGTTTCCGTCCATTCCAGTTGTTGCAATGACAAATGGCATATCGGGTACACCCAGGGATGCACGGACATCCTTGATGAAGTTTTCCATGTTCTGTTCGTATTCGGCAGCGAGATTTGGGGTGACACGGTCATTCCAGCCCTGGTGCCAACCGAATCCGGCTATCTCGTAGCCCTGGCCACTGTAAGTTGGGAAGTAGGTTCCTATGTTGGTCATGGCATCGACTACAAAGTCGAGCATTTCCTGGTAATAATAGCCATCATCGCCCTCGGCGACAGGCGGAATGATTTCCCAACCAGAGGTTGGCGGACGAAAGTCAACACCCAGGCTCTTTCCGCCCCATGCGGTCTTGATGAGAAGGACTTGTTCGCCATAAAAATCACCCATGGAATGCCCGAACTGCAGTTCCGGTCCTATAGTGGTACTATAGGCGCCGTAACCGGCCGTGAGCCCGCCTTTGACAAGGGTGGTGCCTCCACGCATATACCAAATCCAGACATCGTCTAGCACGGCCCAATTGCCGCCGTCTTTGAGATGCCCGTATGTGACTGGATCATGGTTATATATGTACTCAAGCGTTCCTTGAGTTCCGATCGGATTTATTTCGCCATGTCCTTCCATATTTGACTGGCCGGCCAAGATGAAAACCTTCACGGTGCCGGCACTGTCTTTGTGGGTGGTAAAGGTCCATACATCTCCGGTGGTGGTGCCCTGAGCGTTGACCTGATCGATACGCCAGTAGTAGGTCGTCTCGGCAGTGAGGGTTCCCGGATCGTAAGTGGTTGGGGTTTGATTGCCCTTGAATTCGCTACTATCGGGAGTCGAGTCTGTACCGAAGTAAACGTTACTGGAAGCGGCGTTCTCACCTTCGGTCCAGGCTAAGTCCGCATTGACCGCAACCGCTGTCATATCATCGCAGGGCATCGGGCGAAGGGCTTTACCAGGCGGGCCGACGGTGAAGCTCCAGACCGTGCCGGTAGTGGTACCGTCGTTGTTGACTTCGTCGATACGCCAGTAGTAGGTGCCTTGACCCAATGTACCCGGATCGTAAGTGGTTGGGGTTTGATTGCCCTTGAATTCGCCACTATCCGGAGTCGAGTCCGTGCCAAAGTAAACGTCACTAGAACTCGAACCAACCCCGGCGGTCCAGCTCAAGTCTGTACTGGGGGGGAGACCTACGGCGCCATCGTGCGGGTTTGGGTTACTGGCCGGGCCAGGGGGAACCGGTGCGGTACCGGCGGTGGCGATCTGGAAGCCATTTAGGTAAGCTCTTTTGCTGTAATCGATGGTCCAGTCGCTGTCTAGTGTGAAGATGATTTCATTGCTGCCATTCGGCTCGACGTCTTCGAAGACCACAAAGTTTGTTCCCCGAACCCACGTTGAGCTGTTTCCACCGCCTCCGCCATTATCAGCAATCTGTGTTCCCACGGTACTCGTCGTGTTGCTGGTCGAGATCAAGACTCTGCTTCCATTCTCATTAGGATGAAAGCTGGCCATGTACACGTCGTACTTCACGCCGCTGGTCAGACCGCTGATAGTCAGGGTATATTCATCGGTTGGAGTCCAATTAAATATGGCACCTGTCAGTAGAGTAAGGTTAGGGGTGCCCCAAGCGCTCAGCCAGCCGCCATTACACGTAAAGTCCACGGTGGTGGCAGCGCCAGTGGAGTTCAGCAAGTTGGTCCCTGATACAGGTGTGCCCAAAGACTGATTCCACGTTGTGCCAACATCACTGCCGCCAGTGCCCCAAATGGGACCATCTAGCGTACTCTGTGTCCTTGATGTGGTGTCGATGTTCACACTGATCAACACCGCATCGGCCATACCCGCCATGGCGAACACCGCCACGGCTACAATTGTCAAAACATTTTTTCTACACATAACATACCTCCTTTACTAAAAAGTAATAAGAATCATTGTGCCCTCAACACACGTTGAGGACGTGTGAAATTTTCATATACATTAACATTGCTAAACCCATTCCGTACTCGATTTGATGTTGGCGCAGTGCAACTGTTTGTTGCAGAAGAACCCACTGCTGAATAACGCCCCATTCAATCCTGTGGTGACAGGCAGCTTAACAGACCTCACGCCGAACAGCATCTGACTCATATCAATCACTATCGTGCCTCCATCGCATACGAAGATACGAAGATACGAAGATATGAAGATTATAAAAGTATCCACAAACCTCCATTAGTCTTCGTTAACGGCATGTTAGCAAATCACATTTCTTTTGCAAGCCTTTTTTTATTATTTTTCAACAAATGGCATAACTCATTGGTGTTGCTTGGCTTCCACGTGGAATTCGGGAGTGTGCCGGTTTATCGACCGGGCATTTTCTTGTTACGGTGTCCGTATTACGGCACGAGTGATTCAAATTGCATGTCGTTTCGTGGATGTAGCAGTACAGCTAAGCGTCTAATATGGAAGTAATTTGGTTGACGGGGGTTGGGGCGGTTTTTGCTATTTTGCCATAATATGCTATCGTTACAGGAGTTACGACCGTAAGATTCACATTGCCCCTCAATACCGTAACTTTGCCACAAAAACTCAGATACCCGCTAAAAAGTGTATAATAGCGTAAAATTCGGCTGGATTTGAGGTGGAAAAACGTTGCAATTGGAGATATAATCGGATAAAATGAGGACAGGGTCGTGTGTCACATTCGATCCTAAAGGTGTGTTGATCTGCAAAGTTGTCGAGAAATTGAGCAAGCAAGAGAGGAAAAGTACCCGTCTGGCGCCAGTGTCGGTCTGAAAAGTATCCCAATAAAGGCGTCAGCGTCAATAATTTTTATCATCTTATCAGGAGTATGACTATTATGTGTAAAAGAAATGTTTTGACAATTGTGGCCGTGGCGTTGCTTGGCGGTTTTTGGGCGATGTCGGCCGATGGCGGTCCGGTGCGGATATTTATTATGGCAGGCCAGTCCAACATGGAAGGACACGGCGAAATAAATCCGATCGGGACTCAGGGGACGCTTGAGTACATATACAACGATGATCCGGTCACGTATGGACATCTCAAAGACGGGGGCAATTGGGCCGTGCTCGACGATGTCTGGATTTGGTATATGCGCGGAGGCACCACCCTTGTCAAAGGCGGGCTAACCGCCGGTTATGGCGCCTATAGTACCACCATAGGCCCGGAACTACAGTTCGGTCACGTCATGGGTGGTTTTTATGGCGATCAGGTCCTTCTCATCAAGACCGCATGGGGCGGAAAGAGCCTGGCTGTCGATTTTCGTCCTCCAAGCTCCGGTTGGAGCGTCAATCCGCCTGTCGCCGAGGGCGATCAGGGGTATTACTACCAGGAAATGATGAACTTTGTAGCCGATGTCCAGGCCAACATAGGAACGTACTTCCCAGGTTACAGTGGCCAGGGATACGAGATAATCGGATTCGCATGGCATCAGGGCTGGAACGACCGTGTCACTCCAAGTTACGCAGCCGAATACGAACAGAACATGGAAAACTTCATTAAAGATGTCCGCTTTGATTTGGCCAGACCCGATATGCCATTTGTCATAGCCACCACAGGAATGGACGGAAACCCTGATTACAGTGAGGTAGAACTGGCGCAACTGGCAATGGAAAACTATGTAACCTATCCCGAATTCGAAGGCAATGTGACCGTCATCGACACTCAGAACTTATGGCGCCCGGTGGCCGAGTCCCCGGCCGATCAGGGTTATCATTGGAACCGCAATGCCGAGACCTATTACCTGATAGGCGACGCCATAGCTGGCGACATGACAACCATGATAGACCCGAACCCCCCGGTTGATACCACTGCGCCGACGCCAAACCCGATGACCTGGTCTTCGGTTCCTGCGTCAGCCTCAGCTAGTTCGATTACTATGACGGCTACGCTTGCCACTGATGATCTCAACGGTGTTCTATACAAATTTACATGCACCGCCGGCGGCGGCCACGACAGTGGTTGGCAGGCCAGCAACACTTATACCGATACCGGCCTTTTGCCTGAGACGCAGTACACCTACACGGTGAGGGCACGGGATACCAGTGCTGCTCAGAATACCACTGCCGCCTCTGCCGCTGCATCTGCAACCACAGATGAAGATCATAGTCCGCCGACCCCCAATCCCGCGACGTTTGCCTCATTGCCCGCTTGGGTAAGCAGTAGCCAGATCACAATGACGGCGACAACAGGTATCGATGATTCCGCACCGATTGCGTACTACTTCGATGAGACCAGCGGCAATCCCGGTGGAACAGACAGCGGCTGGGTAACCAACCCTGTCTATAACGACACGGGACTGGCCCCTGAGACGCAGTACACCTACACGGTACGGATGCGTGACCCCTGGTTGAATACCGGCACCGCATCAAGCCCGGCCAGCGCAACAACGCCTGAGGCTAATCCGCCGACGCCCAACCCTGCGACATTCGCCTCGCCTCCGGCCGCGGTAAACGATACCCAGATCACGATGACGGCGACAACTGGCGACGATGAAACCGGCCCGGTCGAGTACTTCTTCGATGAGACTTCCGGCAATCCCGGCGCAACAGACAGCGGATGGACAACCAACCCTGTCTATAACGACAAGGGACTGAGTCCTGAAACGCAGTACACCTACACGGTACGGATGCGTGACAGCATTCCTAATACCGGAACCGCATCGGCCCCGGCCAGTGCTACGACCTATCCTTCGGGTAGCGTAACGGTCACCATGCCCAACAGCGGTTTTGAATTGATTTACAAACCGGGCCAGACTGTGATCACCGGGGTACTGTCAACTGACGCCTGGAATCAGGGCGTAGGACCAGATTGCCCGATAGATAGCGGTAGCGGAACGTATAACTTTTCCGACGCAACCAGCGGCACGGTGGCCGATATCGCCGGGTGGCTCGGCTACGACAGGGATGGGTGGATCGCTCTTGGCGGCACATACAGCCGGGACGAGACTACTGGAAACCTTCAGGGTTCCGTAGCAAGCCAAGGCCCCATTACCGGGGCACATTGCTACCTGGCCAACGGTGGCAGTTGGGGCAATCCGGCCGGTGGGCTGATTACCTCGGACACCTCTTTGGGCAACATCCAGAACAACTCCACCTATACGCTTTCGATGTACGCCAGTGGCAGCGCGACTCCTGTGGCGCTTAAGCTGTTGGCAGACGGAGTAGTAGTCACGCCTACTTACTCGTCGGATCCGACTTTGAGCGGTGTCCAGGAATTCTTCAGGACATATAACGCTGCCGATCTTGCCAGTTACGTTGGACAGGCTCTGACGATTGTGTGTGGCGTCGATCGCAATGCCTCAGGCACACAGACAAAAATGGACGACGTATCGCTTACATACTACGAATTGCCTGGTTGGGGTGACACTAACCTCGACGGCAGGATTAATTTGGTGGATTTCGCGCAGTTAGCTACGTACTGGCTGGAGATCGACTGTAATGCGGGCAATGATTTCTGTAGCGGGGCGGACATCAACGAGGCAGATGGTGTTGGACTGGATGATCTGCTTATCCTGGGTGGTAATTGGCTGAAAGGAGTTCCACGCCTTATGGCCCATTGGAAGTTCGATGAGTCGAGTGGTACGGTTGCCAGTGATAGTATTGGAGGCAATGACGGAACGCTTAACGGTGATCCGACGTGGTGGCCGAATGATGGGAGGATAGGCGGGGCGATGGAATTTGATGGGGTTGGTGATTATGTGGAAGTCGCAGGTTACAAAGGTATTAGCGGGTCGGATCCTCGAACCGTAACCGCATGGGTTAAGGTTGAATCAACTGGATCAACATTCTCGATTGTGCGTTGGGGTACGCTGGCAAGCAACGGCGGCCTATGGTCTAATGTGGTCAACGCCGCCGGCAACCTCCGAGCCGCCGTGGTTGGCGGCAGCGTTGTCGGTGATACAGTTATAAATGACAATACCTGGCATCACGTAGCAATTGTCTTGCCGGATAAAGGTAATGTGAAAGTCGAAGATATACTGCTTTATGTGGATGGCGAGCAAGAAGATACCACCATCAGCCTTGGCAGTCAGACAATCGACACCGCCGTCGGCATGAATGTATTGATTTCTTTAGACGGTTCTGTTGGTCTGCTGGATGATGTTCGGATTTATGACAATGCGCTGAGTGAGGAAGAGATTGGTGCGTTGGCGGGTGTGTTGTGACAGCAGGAGAAGTAGTTCACCGCAAAAAAACTCGGACTTATGCCGGTCGATGCTGTCAGCAGGCACTTCGACCCAACGCTGGGCAAACTTGAGCATACGGCAAAACAGCGAAAGCTTGCCAACTGGAATATTTTGCGAGCATCGGTATTCTCAAAAATGCGAGAAATCATATACGCAAGGGCCAATATGGTCGTATTTGTGCTTTATTTCGCATTTTCGAGGTTGGCAAGAGCAATCGAAACCGCTCGAATGGCAGTGATAAGGCGATTTTTGCCGAATTCCCGGGAATATGGGAAATTCCCAAGGCTCAGCCCGCCGCTTGAGCAAACTTTTGACACAGGCGTCTATTGACTTACATCACGCCAGAAGATAAAGCCACACCCCCCGTCCCCCGTCTGAGGTGTGGGTGGAAAATCCTTGCAATTTGAGCTATAATGTGGTAGGATAGGCGAAGGATCGTGTATCTGTATGTGCCCAGTCTGGGAGTGCGTCGATCCGCAAAGTTGTTGAGAAATTGAATAAACAAGAGAAGAAAAATACCCACTCCGAAAACATTCCGATAATGTATGTAAGGAGTATGTCTGTTATGTGTATAAAGAATATTTTGACTGTCGTGGCTGTGGCGATGTTCGCTCAGGGAATCGGCCAGGTTGGGGCTGAGACGGTTACCGTGCCTAACAGCGATTTTGAAACGATTTACAAACCTAGTCAGACTACGATTACAGGGATATTATTACCTGAGGGTGGGAGTTGGACGCAGGGCGTAGGACTAAATTGCCCGATAGATTCGGGAGAGTATGAGTTTTCCGATTTAAGCACCGGCGACTACGGCGATATCGCTGGGTGGATCGGGTACGACAGGGATGGGTGGATCGCTTTGGGCGGCACATACGGACGAGACCAGACTACTGGAAACCTTCAAGGTTCTGTAGCAAACCAAGGGAACCATACGCCGGGCGGGTTAAATTGCTATTTGGCCAACGGCGGCGGCTGGAGCAATGCGGCAGGTGGGCTGATCACCTCGGATGATTCTCTCGGCAGCACCCTAAGCAACTCCATCTATACGCTTTCGATGTATGCCCGGGCCAGTGACACCGGTGCGACTCCTGTGGTACTTAATCTGTTGGCAGGCGGAGTAGTAGTTACGCCGAGTTCCTCGGTATCTCCGGCTTTGAGCAGTAGTAGCTGGCAGGAATTCACCAGGACTTATAACGTTGCCGACCTTACCAGCCATGTTGGCCAGGCTATGACGATTGTTTTGGGGGTCGGCCGCAATGCCATCGGCAGCCAGACCAAGTTCGACGACGTATCGCTTAGCTACGAACTCGTCGGTCCGCCGCTCCAGGCCACTGACCCGATCCCGGAAAATGAATCGGAACGTATTACTTTGGGTCAGACTCTAAGCTGGACGGGACCATCCGAGGGTGATCCGATGTATGATCTTTACTTTAGCTCAACCGATCCCGATCTTGGTCCCGCTACGCAGAAGTTATTCGGCAGCAGCTTTATCGGTTATGATCCCGATCTGGACTATGCCACGGTCTATTACTGGCGGGTGGATGTACATATTGGCGGTGATGTATATACAGGAAACCCATGGACCTTTAGCACCGGCGGCAAGGCTACTAATCCTGTGCCGGAAAACGGCCAGGTGAATGTCCCTGGTTCTACCACCGATTTGAGCTGGACGGGTGATGCCTTTGCCGATTCGTATAAGGTCTATGCCGGCACTGAGTTTCCTTTGAGTTATATTGACGAGGTTTCCGACTGCCAATATGTGGGCCTGGAGACACCTGAAGAGTTGACTACATACTACTGGCGTGTTGACGAATATATCGGTGTGCAGATGATTGTTCCCGGCGATCTGTGGCATTTCACGACCAGTCCAGGCCCGATCGAGGCTCCACCGGGCGACTTGAACGGTGACTGGGCGGTGAGTTTAGGCGATTTAGAAATTTTTGCCGGTCAGTGGCTGGATGGTCCGGGTTGCGTGGGTCATCCGGGTGATTGCGCCGATCTGGTCGGCGAGGGCGATGGCGTCGATATGGCTGATTTCGGTGTGATGAGCGAAAACTGGCTCGGAGGGGACATCCCACCAATAGTCATCAATGAGATTCACTATGAACCGGAGAATAAACTCGACAGGGCGGAGTTCGTCGAGTTGTATAATGCCGGGTCCAGCCAGGTAGATATGTCCGGCTGGTACTTTTCCGCAGGCATTACGTACGTTTTTCCTAATCCTACGCTTCTTGGCGCCGGTGAATATATTGTTGTGGCGCAGGATGTGGCTGCGCTGAACGCTAAGTATGGTGTTACGGCAATCGGAGCTTACGAAGGCAGACTCGGCAATGATGGGGAAACGATAAGATTGCGTAACGCATACGGTGAAACGGTAGATGAAGTGGATTACCAACTGGGATTTCCATGGCCGAACAGCTCCGGTGGCCAGGGGCCGTCGATGGAACTGATGCATCCGGATATGGATAATAATCTTGGAGGAAGCTGGCGGCCCTGCGGCTATTACGCAAGTGAACCGGCAGGGGATCCTTTTTCGGAATACCTGGTTTCGGCGGAATCAACCGACTGGCACTATCGCAAAGGGCAATCAGAACCGCCTTCCAATTGGCGAGAACTGAGTTTCACAGAAGATGGAACATGGCTGGTGGGGCAAACGAGCATCGGTTACGGCGACGGCGATGACAATACGGTACTTAGCGATATGCGGAACAACTACTCAACCGTGTACCTGCGTCACAGTTTTGAGTTCGAAACCACCGAAGGGTATGTTCTCGATACATTGAATCTGAGAGTACTTGTCGATGACGGTTGTATCGTTACGCTTAACGGTAAGGAGTTGAACCGTTTTCATGTTTCCGCGGGGAATAAAACCTATCAGGATACAGGGGATAATCATGAAGCCTCGGCATGGGAGCAGTACGAGGTAACGGATTCTTTAAAGTTTCCGGTGGCCGGGACAAATGTATTGGCAGTTCATGTTCTCAACCAGAGTATTTCCAGCGGCGATCTTTCGATTGACGTTGAATTGATTGCTAATTTTGTTCCAACAGGTGGCGGAGGAGGTACCGAACCTACGCCTGGTGCCCAAAATACCGTATGGCGGACCAATGCGCCGCCGCAGATTCGTCAGGTCGATCACGATCCCAAACAGCCGACCACCAGTGAAGATATTGTCATTACGGCCAAGGTTACCGATCCGGACGGCGTATCTGATGTGAAGTTGCTTTATCAGTTGGTGATGCCTGGCAGTTATATACCGGCCTGGCTGCCATTGCCGGTAAGTACCGTCATAAACGCCCCGGACACGCCGTTCGATCCCAATCCCGATTTTGAGAATCCGGCTAACTGGACCGAGATAGCCATGGTCGATGATGGTAGTGGCAACGATGAAACAGCGGGTGACTCAACTTATACGGCAACAATTCCGGCACAATCGACTAACCGAACGCTGGTGCGTTATCGCATCAAGGCGGAAGATACAACGGCAAAGTCGGTCAGAGTGCCTTACGAGGACGATCCATCACTGAACTTTGCCTGTTACGTCTGGAACGGCTGTCCGTCTTACACGGCCGAGACGCGCTCGGTGCTGGGAGCGCCTCATACTTATAGTCAGGAAATTATGACGTCTCTGCCTGTTTATTCCATTATTACCAGGGCGGCGGATATGTATGTTTGTCTGGGCTACAACGGTGCCGATCAAATTGTTCCAGAGTCTTGTGAGGGACGGAGCAAGTTCAACTGGGAATGCGCGTTTGTCTATGAAGGTGTGGTGTACGACCATGTTATGTACCGGTTGCGTCAGTATTGGGAGCGTTATAACTTTTCTACCGGCGGTGCGTTCGGCAAAAGAAGTATGCGGTTCCGTTTCCCATTGGGGAACTATCTGCAGGCGCGAGACAACTATGGAAAGAAATACCCGACGAAATGGCGTACTTTGAATACGGGTAAGTGTACGGTCTTTTGCGGCACATCCGGCGGCGTGGCCAACTTTGGTTTGAGCGAAACGATAAATAACCAGTTGTTCAATATGGTGGGTGTGCCTTCGCCATGGATACACGCCTTTCATTTCCGGGTGGTTGATGGTGTTCAAGAAGCTCCTTCTGGTACCGACGGCCAACATCTGGGTGACTTCTGGGGTTTGTATATTGCCCTTGAGGACTACGACTCCCGGTATATTGATGCGCACAATCTGGCGGACGGTAATCTCTACAAGCTAAAAAGTGGCGAGTATGACGGCAACGAGCTTAAACGTAATCAGGGACTTGATTCGGTCTCGGACGCTTCTGATTTTGATACAATTCACCTTCAATGCCGTTCGGACAAGTCGGATGAATGGCTCAACGGGCATGTGGATTATAACCACTGGAATTGGTACAATGTTGTTTGCGAGGCGGTTCTGCACCGTGACTATAGCCCCTACGACAGCCACCTGAAGAATCGTGCGTGGTACTTCGAGCCTTACGAAGGAGATACTTACGGTATGGGTCGGCTGCGTACGATGCCTTTCGATACCGACGCCAGTTGGGGTCGTCCCAGTTGGAACAACGATGGTGACTACCCGGAAGAGGCCATCTACGCCGATCATTTGGGTGGTACGCCGAAGGAGAATTTCAAACTCGAACACCGCAATGTCATGCGTGCGTTTCGTGATCTGGTGTGGACCGAAGAGGTTATTTATCAGATGATCGACGATCTGGCGGCGATCATTGAGGATTTCGTGCCTGCCGAGCGTGATCGTTGGAAGGATGCTCCGGCGGTCGCGGGCTATCAGGATTGGGGACCGATGGAAAATCATATTACTAGTATGAAAGCAATCGCTTTTGATACGATTAATTTGGGTGATTACCCCGGTGGTGATAGTGGGTTGCCGATTGATTTTGTAAATGGGGTAGATGATTTTCTTGACAATTGGGCTAATTCCGGGGGCGATGGGACGAGCATTCCCAATACGCCAACGGTTAGCTACACAGGCGCCGGTGGTTATCCGATTAACGATTTGAC
>CAZICK010000096.1:0-1591 GCA_964537505.1 uncultured Pirellulales bacterium | reverse complement strand
ATACGCCAACGGTTAGCTACACAGGCGCCGGTGGTTATCCGATTAACGATTTGACATTCCAGCGCAGTACGTTTAGCGATCCTCAGGGCGGCGGAACCGGTCAGTTCCAGGCGTCAAAATGGCGGATTGGCGAGTTGACCGATTTGGCTAATCCGATCTACGATCCGACCGATCCGCGGATATACGAGATGCCGGCTGTATGGGAAAGCGATGAGATTACGAACTATTTCGATACTACCGTCACCATTCCGGCTAGCGTGGTAAAAGTCGGTCACACGTATCGGGTGCGCTGCCGTGTTCAGGATGATACGAACCGATGGAGCCACTGGTCTGGCTACATACAGTTTGTCACGGGCGAACCGATAGCGAATCCGATTTTGCAGAATCTGCGGGTTACGGAAATGATGTACAATCCAGCGGTCCAGCCGTTCGGCAGTGAGTATGGCAATAATGACTATGAATATATCGAGTTGAAGAATACCGGCGGTAGTGCACTTGATTTAACCAACGTTTCTTTTGTTGCCGGCATTACGTTTGATTTTGCCGGCAGCAATGTTACGAGTCTCGCATCGGGAGCGTACGTGCTGGTGGTTAAGAATCAGGCGGCGTTCGAGTCTCGCTATGGCACAGGTTTGTCGAGCATAATTGCCGGCGAGTTTGCCGAAACGAGTCTGAACAACGGTGGCGAGCAAGTGGAACTGGCAGATTATGTGCAAGGGTCTATAGTCGCGTTTTACTATGACGATAGTCGCGGTTGGCCGCTGGCGGCTGATGGGGCGGGTCATTCGCTGGTACCTTTGAACGCTACGGTTATTACCAACGAGTCCGATGGTTCGCTGAACTATGGCGGCAACTGGCGTGCGAGCACTTACATCGGTGGTTCGCCTGGAGCGGACGATCCCACACCGATAAGTAGTGTAGTGCTCAACGAGATCACCAGTCACACCGATTATCCGCCTGTCGAGTCCAACGACTGGCTGGAACTGTACAATCCTACGGCGTCGAGCATTACGCTGTCGGCTGGGCAGTGGTATCTGACGGATGACGATTTTGGCGACCCTACCGCTAATCTGAAAGAATGGGAAATTCCCGAGACCATAATCCCGGCCTATAGTCGGGTAAGCTTTGACGAGGTTACCGGGTTCAACCAGGGCGGCGGCGGGTTTGGCTTGAGCAAGGCGGGTGAGCAGGTTTACTTGTCGTACATGCCCGGCACGAGTGATGACCGCGTGGTTGACTGCGTAGTATTCAAAGGCCAGGAAGATGGCATTTCGCTGGGTCGATACCCGGACGGCGGAACGTATTGGTTCCACTCGGCGATTTCACGGGACTCGGCTAACAATACTCCAATTGCCCACGTGGTAATCAATGAGATAATGTACCATCCTGTCGATCCGGATGATGAGTATGTTGAGCTTTATAATCCCACCGGCGTGAGCGTTGATTTGTACAACGTCAACGGCGTGTGGCGTTTCGACGGTGGGGTGAGTTATGAGTTCCCCGGCGGCATGTCGATTGGTGCTGGCGGAAAGCTGATTGTGGTCGGTTTCGATCCGGCGGTGGAGACTGCTCGATTGGATGCCTTTGAAGC
>CAZICK010000095.1:0-13724 GCA_964537505.1 uncultured Pirellulales bacterium | reverse complement strand
TTCTTACCCATCTTACCTAATCGTTATAATCGTTACGCAAAAATAAGCACTTACAGCAATTCCAGCAACGCAAAATAAGCACTTACAACAATTTCCAACAACGTAAAATAAGCACTTACAACAATTCCAACAACATAAAATATTGATCAGCAAATCGCGACAAAAAATATTTTTAAAATTTTTATTTTTTTTATCTTGCTTTTGGTGAGTTTTGGTGTACTATGTAAGAGGATTGGACCGGTTATACCGGTTAAGTATGACATTTTCCTCCTCCTTTGGGCGAGAGAGAGAGAGAGACACTCCCCTTTCTCTCGCTTTTTTTCTGCGCCGACCTAATTCGGTAGGCCCTGTTTCGCCGCATAGGATTTCCCACTATTATGACGCCAGGGCTTGAGAAACGTTGATTCCAGCACTACAGCAGCATTTTTAGACGTGAATATCGACTTTTTGACGCAGCCCCCGTATGTTCTAACCCGGGTATTCCACCGTCACGGTGGTGGTGATCCCGCCGCGAACCTTAAACTCGCCTTTTACGATCATTTTCCGTGGCCGACACGCCGCTACCAGATCGTCGATAATCTCGTTTATTACCGCCTCGTAAAAAATGCCCTTGTTCCGATAACCCTGTAAGTATATCTTGAGCGATTTCAGTTCAATGCATTCCTTGTCCGGGCAGTAGCGGATAATAATAGTGCCGAAATCGGGTTGTCCGGTTTTGGGACATAGGCTGGTGAACTCTGGACAGTCTATTTCGATCTCGTAATCGCGTGACGGCTGAGGATTGGCAAAGGTTTCCAATTTTATCTGGTTAGTCATATCCTTGTTTATTCTCCTGTTAAGCGGTATATTATACCCAATGGGTTCCTGGCAGGGCCAATTGTAAAGGTTTTCAGGATAAGTAAATACATAATAAAAAACGGGACACGTAGAGCCGCGTAAGCGAAAACTCAATCGTCACGAGTATAATATCTGGTTCCGCCCGAACGGATGATCTGGCGGTTTATAGCTTTGATGTATCTTAATCTGCGGAGTCGAACATGGCAAGACAATCAACAACCTCCACCACGACTGCCAAGGCTGTTGTTCTGCTCAGCGGCGGGCTGGACTCCTATACCACCGCGGCTATCGCCCGGTCTGAGGGGTTTGAATGCTACGCCCTGACGGTTTCTTACGGCCAGCGGCATTCCTGCGAGATTGCCGCAGCCGGGAGGGTGGCCCAGAGTCTGAAAGTTGCCGAACACAAGATCAGTAAATTGGACTTACGCTGCTTTGGCGGATCGGCCCTGACCGGTGATTTGTCCGTACCGAAAGCTCAATCAGCCTGCGATACCCCTGCCGGGGGGATACCGCCGACTTATGTGCCGGCCCGTAATACGATTTTGCTGTCGCTGGGTCTGGCCTGGGCGGAGGTGGTCGGCGCTTTCGATATCTTTATCGGGGTCAACGCGGTCGATTACAGCGGTTATCCCGACTGCCGGGCCGATTTTATTACCGCTTTCGAGAGGCTCGCCAATGTAGCTACCAAGGCCGCCATTGAAGGACAGGACTGTTTCAAAATCCATGCGCCGCTGCTGTTTTTGACCAAGGGGGAAATCATCCGAGCAGGTAAACAATTAGGTTTGGATTACTCACTAACCCACAGTTGCTACGATCCCGATGAGCAAGGTCGCGCCTGCGGCCGATGCGATTCCTGCCTGTTTCGCCTGAAGGGCTTCGCCGAGGCGAACATGCAGGATCCCATAAAATACGTACCCAAATAGCAAACCTGTTATTCAGGCAAAACAGAATTCATAACGTTCAGGGATACAAATTGAACGTCAGCGAGATATTTTATTCGATACAGGGTGAAGGCCGATACGGCGGTGTGCCATCGGTGTTTGTTCGCCTGGCGGGCTGCGATCTGCGTTGCCGATGGTGCGATACTCCCTACGCACTGCAAACATCACAGGGCAAGCCAATGACAATTGACCGGATATTGGCCCAGGTTGAAACTTATGACTGCCCATACGTAGTGGTCACCGGCGGCGAACCGCTGATCGCGCCCGCCCTGCCTGATTTTCTGCGGGAACTGAACCGGCGGGGCATACACATTACGGTGGAAACATCAGCTACCCAATTCCGCGAAATTATCTGTGACCTGATCAGCATCAGTCCCAAACTTTCGAACTCAACGCCGCCCGATGGTCCTGACGTTCAGTCTCACCAGCAGCGACGACTCAATATAAGCTCCATTGAGAGCTTCATAGATCGCTATGACTATCAACTGAAATTCGTAGTTGAAGAGGAATCCGACCTTGCTGAGATAGACGAGCTACTGAACCAATTGCATAACATTGATAAAAATAAGATATTACTCATGCCCCAGGCCCGCACCAAAACCGAGCACAACCGCCTCGGTCCGCGTATAGCTCAAATGTGTATCGATAAAGGTTTTCGCTACTGCCCACGCCTGCAAATAGAACTATGGGGCAACCGTCGAAGAAGATAAAAGGGGCTATTTTTTCTTTTGGCCACCACCACTGCCATAGTAGGGATAGGTTTCAAAGACATCGGCGGTGCCGAGGATGCGTGGGTCGGCGGTGGCTTTGAGTTCGGCGGTAAGTGCGGCGGAAAGTTTGGCCTTTGTCTGGGCGTACTGTGGCTTCGCGGCGACGTTATGGAGCTGATCAGGGTCTTTCTTCAAATCGTAGAGTTCCTCGGCCGGGCGTTTATCGAAAGCCAAATGGAATAGCCCTGTAACCTGCGGTTCGTCGCGATGGTCCATCATATATTTTTTGGTGGGAGAACCGTCGATGTCACGGTAGCTTTCGGGATGGCCGGCCGGCCAGCGGTCAGGCTCGAAATTGCGTATGTAAAGAAAATCATGTGTGCGGATGGCCCGGCAGGGGTAACCGCCTGGGCCGGTTTCCTGGCCGAGTGTGTGGCGTTCTTTGCCGGTCAGGACATGGTCGCGCGCAGGGTCAACAAGGCCGGACTTATTCGAAAGCAAAATATCGAGGAAGCTCCTTCCGGTCATCTCATCTGTAGGCTTAAGGCCGGCCAATTCCAGAAACGTCGGCGCCAGGTCGGTAAGGCTGATGAAATCTTTCACCACTCGCCCGCCGGTCACGTTTGCCGGCCAGCGCACCGCCAGCGGTACATTCGTGCCCAGATCGTAGAGATTGCTCTTACAACGCGGGAAAGGCATACCGTTATCGCCGGTGATCACGACGATGGTATTGTCCAGCCAGCCGTTTTGTTCGATGGTTTTGATAATCTCGCCGAGTTCACGGTCGAAACGCTGCACCATCAGGTAGTAATCGCAAATATCATTTCGTACATTTTCACTGTCCGGCAGTGGCGCGGGAACTTTAACATCTTGCGGTTTCATACCACTTTGTACGCCGGAAAGCCATTTGTAGCCCCGATGCGGATCATAGCTGCCGAACCAGAAACAGAATGGCTCATCGTTGGGCCGGGCCTGCAGAAAGGTTTCGAAGTTTTTGTAACTGTTCCCGGCTGGATTGCGTGTGCGTCCGGCCGCTTCATCACGTCCGGGGCCCCAACCCTTGCGTGTGAAGCCGACGTAATAACCGGCGTTTTCCAACATGTCAGGATACACATCGAACTTGGCCGGCAGGGTGCTCCACAGGTTCACCCCTTCATCCAATCGCCAGTGCCACTGACCCGTCAAAATCGCCCCACGTGAAGGGGTGCAGGAAGGAGCGGCGACATAAGCATTGGTAAACAATACGCCTTCCCGGGCTATGCGATCAAAAGTGGGGGTCTTGACCACCCGGTCGCCGGCTATGCCGGCATGGGGCCAGGACCAGTCGTCGGCGATGGCAAAGAGAATATTGGGCCGTTTGCCGGGGGCTCGGTGCGATCTTGCCGGGGCAAAGCAACTTGTTGACAGTGTACCAATCACCCCCAAAGCTCCACCCGCTGTGGTTTTCATGAAATTCCGCCGGTCAATAGAACGGGTTTTCCCGGACTTATCGGTATGTTCGATGCGTTGGTCTGTCGGCATTTGATTTCTCCATATCTCAGATAAAGTATCCATCCAGCAGATTTAAGTTTACTCGAAAACTGTTTTAGCGGCAAGCCCACAGAGCAAGTATAATGAAGCTACTTTGGTATTCCATTTTGGGCCGGTTAATGCTATATTCGGGGTCGGTGTGCCTGCAGGCAGGACAGTAATCATCTGGATTTTCGATGACCAAAACAGTTAAACTGATAACCGAACAGATTGACAAGATACCATCTCTGCCAAGCTCGATGGCGTATCTGAGTTCGCATAGAGAGTATTTCGTACTGGGTGACTTTTCACCCACCGGCGTCTGTCGCTACAGTTATTTGGGATTTAACCCTTGCGAGACGTTGGTTTTTGACAGTTCGGCCAGCGGTAATCCGTTTGAACTGCTAGATGCGGCGTGCGGTAAATATAGACTTATTCCAGATGGGCCGCTGCCGGTTCCGTTTGTCGGCGGCTGGGTCGGCTATCTCGGTTACGATCTGTGTCGTCATATCGAACGGCTGCCCAACCAGGTTGTTCATGATATACCTTTACCGCTTTTGCGTTTTGGTTTTTACGATACGGTCCTGGCCTGGGACCATGACAAAAACACCGGCTACCTGCTGGGCCTGCAATACGAAGGGCAAAAAACCAACCCACACCGCCGGCTGAATCAGTTGCGTCAATTATATCAAAGCGCCCTGGCCCATCCCCAACCATCCGAAAAATCGCACGGCCCGACCCAGCATGTTTCCACCGCCGAATTAGCCAAACAAATGCAGCACAATATCAAACCCGGCGACTACCTGGACAAGGTGACCCGGGCGATCGAGTACATTAAGGCAGGCGATATTTACGAGGTGAATCTGTCGCAGCGATTTTCCTGTCCCTACAGCGGGGCCCCAGCCGGGTTATACGAATATCTTACTGGTTACAACCCGGCCGCCTATGCCGCCTTGCTGGTAACGCCCGGCAATGCCATAGTCAGCGTCTCGCCGGAACTTTTTCTGTCAAAACGCAGCGATCATATCATCACGCGTCCGATCAAAGGAACCATCGCCCGAGGAGAAAACGCCGATCAGGACCTTGCTAACCGCCAAAAACTCGAACAATCCCAAAAGGACCGGGCCGAGTTGAATATGATCATTGATCTGGAACGCAATGATCTCGGTCGAATCTGCCGCTGGGGCTCGGTGAAGGTGCTCGAAGAAAGAACAATCGAGACGCATCCAACCGTTTTCCATACCGTCGCTACCATTGCCGGTAATCTGCGTGGCGGTACGTCGGTCGGCCAAATATTACAGGCCACCTTTCCCGGCGGGTCTATCACCGGTGCGCCAAAGATTCGTGCCATGGAAATTATCGACGAGCTGGAACCTACCGCACGCAGTGTTTATACCGGCAGTATCGGCTGGATCGGGCCCGACGGCAACCTGGAACTCAACATCGCCATCAGAACCATCATCCTTGCCGGTCAAAAGGCCCACCTGCAGGTCGGCGGCGCAGTCGTCGCCGAGAGCCATCCGCAAGCCGAGTATGACGAAACGCTCGCCAAGGCCGCCGCCCTGCTCCACGGGCTTTATGCCACCAGTACAAGACAACCTATTGCCTTGTAGCCGGTCTTGCTGTATCATTCCAGCCAATCGAATGAAAATTGTGTTAAAAAAGCCGCGAAAGTTAAACTGTTCTAACCTGGATTGAATCGATCTTATGAGTGAATTTGTATTTCTCAACGATAACCTTGCCGATGCCGACGAGGCGCAAATCAGTGTTCACGATACCGGTCTGCTGCACGGTGTGGGCTTGTTCGAGACTATGCGCAGCTATAACGGCAAAGTGTTTCGGCTCGACGATCATCTGGACCGTCTGTTCCGCTCCGCTACCACGCTGAATATCACCATAACCCAATCACGTGATGAGATGACCGCTGCTATCGACAAGCTGCTCGAGGCCAACCAGCTCAGGGATGGGCGTCTGCGGCTGACCGTCACATCTGGCAATATAAGGAGCAGAAACGTTGGTGAGGATCAGCAACCTCAAAACACATTGATTATTACCGCCGGGCAAATGAACCCTTATCCGAATGAACTTTATCGTTATGGGGCAATCGTAATTATCAGCTCCTGCAAGCAGAATCCCGACGACCCTACCAGCGGACATAAAGTTTTGAATTTTCTGCCGCGGCTGTTGGCACTGAGAGAGGCCCAGACAAAAAAGACGGCCGAGGCGCTGTGGTTTACCACCACCAATCGGCTGGCTGAAGGTTGTGTCAGTAACGTTTTCATCGTCCACAATAACAAACTTCTCACACCACCGCTGGATACTCCCGTTCTGCCGGGGATCACCCGTAAAGTGGTTCTCGAACTGGCCAGGCAAAACGACATTGAATGTGAAGAGCACGAATTGGTCATAAAAGACCTGCTCGAAGCAACCGAGGTTTTCCTGACCAACAGTATTATGGAACTGATGCCTCTGCGCCAGGTGGAAGCCCACAAGATCGCCGATGAGAGGCCCGGCCCTGTTTACCAAAAACTGCATGAACTGTATCGCCAGGCTGTTGAACAGGAATGCCCGAATCAATATGGTTGAATGATGATCGAACCAAATCAGTGCAATTTCTCTTACGCGGCTCTACGTGTCGCACCTTTTCCCGCATTAGTCGGCTGAATCGCAGTTTAGAGTATGCCTTCACTGAAATCAGATGGATCGGTTGAAGATTTGGAGGACTCATCGTCCCGATGGTTTTTTTCAACGGGACTGTCCGGGTTCGACGGCACAGATGAGCCTTGGGCATCGGTGCTGGAAACAAACTCGTCGGTCCCAGCGGATAAGTCGTCGGCGTATTCCACATCAAGGTCATCCATCCTGGGCGACACATAGCCGGGCTGTTTTGATTTTTCTACTTCCTGATGATAAGCTTCGGTGATTCGCTTTTGGATTATGTCCCGGAATTGCGAATTGATCGGATGCGCGACGTCAGCGTGGAGCTTTGTTCGTTCGTCGCCTCTTTTTGCCCGATTTTCGTTCATCCGTTTGCCGCACTCGTTGCAGAATTTAGCGCGCAAATGATTTTTCATTCCGCACGCCGAACAACGATCTGTTATCTTACGCGAAGGCATGGCGACAAAATAACCGCCGACACCTTCGATAATCTTCAGATCGCGTACCACGAAATCGTCGTCAAAAGTAATCGAACAAAAAGCTTTGAGACGGTCACCGCGATTTCTTACCAGCTTAATTCTGATTTCAGACACCTCCATGGTGCACCTCCACAAATAGTTCCCCATGATCATGAAAATTGACTTCGAAAGTTTGAGCCAGATTGTGTTTGTGTATTTGCTTAGCCCATTGGGTTATCTGTTCGTGGGACTCGGAAGTGACAAAAAGGCACGATCCGCTTCCGGACATGTGAACAGGACTAATGTTCATATCTTCGATTTTGTGCTGTAAGATTCTTAGCGGTTCAAACAGCGTCATTGCGGAGCCGACAAGACTGTTGATACTCTGAGTAAGCAATCCGTCAAGGTCTCCTCGGCGGAGAAAATAGCGAATCAGCGAGATGTCCTCTTCGGCGCGAATTCTGTCGCAGGTATAGTTGCGATAAACCTCTGCGGTGGAAGTGCGAATGTCGGGAACAATCAACAGGACATAGCGCCGACAGCGATGAGGCAGTTCCATGACGATTTCGCCTTTACCAGTGCAATAAGCGACGGGACCGTGAAGGAAAAACGGTACGTCACAGCCGAGTTCCGCGGCCAGAGAGTCCAATTGTTCGATGGGCAGACCCAAAGCCCAAAGCCGGTTCAGGCCTAGCAAACAAGCGGCGGCGTCACTGCTGCCACCACCCAAACCGGCACCAGAGGGAATACGTTTGTTTAGGTATATCTCCAGGGCCGGTTGTACGTTGTTGCGGCGGGCTAACAATTCAGCGGCACGATAAACTAAATTTTCATGGTCCTTCGGGCTGGGCAGACCATCGCAAGACAGGCGAATGCCAGGCTTGTCGGAAATTCGGATATGCAGATCGTCGTGGAGATTGACGGTGGCCATTACCGTGTGCAGATCATGATAGCCGTCTGGTTGACGATCTAAGACCACTAAAGACAAATTCAACTTGGCCGGCGGCCGCATAGCAATGGCTTTGGCTGTTTCGATCGGACCACGATGACCCAGTACAGGTGTTGTCACTTATTATTCCTCAAAAAGGAATAGATTTATAACTACAGACCAAACAAGAAGTTATCAGAAAACAGCCCCCCCCGAAAAAAGGCCACAGAAACATACAACTGCCACAACACTTGACGACGCACCCTCCATGCATTATCCTTACGCATTCCTTTGCTTAATTGTATGTGTGTTATTGACAATGTCAACCAGGAAATTTTGGCCTTTTGATACTTTTTCCCGAAAAAGTTGGCTCAATTACAGGATACAACTAATACAGGAAGGTCCATCTGGTATGTCCCAAGAGGTGCAAACCACCCAAAACCGCTGTAACCGTTGGCATTTACATCGGCGTTTGTATGACTGGGTTTTACACTGGGCCCAGACCTCGTATGGGGGCTGGGCGTTGTTTGTACTGTCATTTGCCGAGTCTTCATTTTTTCCTGTTCCGCCGGATGTGCTTCTGGCGCCGCTGACCCTGGGGGCCAGGCGAAAATGGTGGCGGTTTGCCCTGATCTGTTCGCTAGCGAGTGTAGCCGGCGGGATATTGGGCTATGTTATCGGATACTGGCTGTGGTTTAGTGGAGGTGATTACAGCGGATTGGCGATATTCTGTTTTGAACATATTCCCGGTTTTGGCGAGCATGAGTTCCTGCAGGCGCAGCAGTGGTATAAAGACTGGTCGGCCTGGGTGGTTTTCGCGGCCGGTTTTACTCCGCTTCCGTACAAGGTGATAACGATCACGGCAGGCGCCTGTGATATAAACTTCGGTATTTTTCTGATAGCCTCGGTGATCGGCCGGTCGGCGCGGTTTTTTCTGGTGGCCGGTCTGTTCGGCAAATACGGTCCGACAATCAAGCCATTTGTCGATAAGTACTTTAACTGGCTGTGTATAGCGTTCATGCTATTATTGATCGGTGGATTTGTCGTTCTGAAATATTTGTGATAGTTGATATTGGCGTCATAGTCTGGGGGAAAAAAGACAGTGCTGTGGGAGACAGAACAATGACTGAAAAGCAGAAAAGATCGTTGTTGCAGGTGGCACGCAAGGCGGTGACGGCAGCGGTGCGGCGGGAGCCGGTCAGTGGATTCGAATCGAAAGATCCGTTGTTTAACGAGATGCGAGGCTGTTTCGTGACGATCCACAATCATGGCCGACTACGCGGCTGTATCGGCCAATTTCAGCCGAGCCAGAGCCTGCTCAGTACAGTAAGGGAAATGGCTATTGCAGCTACGCAGGATGGTCGTTTCACCATGAACCCGATCACCCCGGCGGAACTGGACGAGATTGATATCGAGATATCGGTGCTCTCGCCGCTGGAGCGAACAGACGATCCCCTGAGCCTGGAACTGGGCAAACACGGGATATATATCAAGCGAGGTTGGACCAGCGGCTGTTTTCTGCCGCAGGTGGCAACGGAAACCGGCTGGAGTAAGGAGGAATTTCTCAGTCAATGTTGTGTGGGCAAGGCGGGCCTGCCGGGTGACGCCTGGAAAAAGTCCGATACGGCGGTTTATTTGTTTACGGCTGAGGTTTTTGGAGAAAAAGAATTACATATTGGTCACAATTAATGCAAAAAAGGTCGATAGTTTGTGACAGGGCAGGATGTATGTACCCTGATCGGTTGATTTGCGGGCAATGTAAAATAATGCTGGCATGGCGACACATAATTTTTTATATTGTAGTTTCCACTGATAACATGACGTGAATCCTGCTAATAACACGACGTGATTCCTGGTGATAAAAAAATGACAGTTATGTTTTGCAACTGTGATACCAAAATAACCATATATGGAGGTAAATTTTAAATGGCGACTTCATTACAATCTGGTGCGGAAACCCAAACCGCCAATGCGAAGAAAAAAACTATGCAGACCATCGATGGCAACACGGCTGCCTCACACGTGGCATACGCGTTCAGCGATGTAGCGGCGATCTATCCGATCACCCCTTCATCAACTATGGGCGAGATAGCCGACGACTGGGCGGCCTATGGGCGTAAGAATATTTTTGGTCAAACGCTGCTGGTCCGTGAGATGCAGTCGGAGGCCGGGGCGGCCGGTGCTGTGCACGGTTCACTGGCGGCCGGTGCTCTGACTACCACGTTTACCGCCAGCCAGGGTTTGCTTTTGATGATTCCCAACATGTATAAGATAGCGGGCGAATTGATGCCGTGTGTTTTTCATGTTTCGGCCCGGACGCTGGCCAGTCACGCTCTGAGTATTTTCGGCGATCACAGTGACGTCATGGCTGTCCGGCAGACAGGGTTTGTCCTGATAGCCTGTGGGTCGGTGCAGGAAGTGATGGACCTGGGAACCGTCTGTCATCTGGCTACGCTCAAGACCAACATTCCGTTTGTAAACTTTTTTGACGGGTTTCGTACCAGTCATGAGGTACAAAAGGTTGAGATGATCGACTATGAAACGATGGCAAGCCTGGTCGATTGGGAGGCGATCGATAAATTCCGTCATCGGGCGATGAATCCTGAGAATCCGCAGTTGCGCGGTACGGCACAGAATCCCGATACGTTTTTCCAGGCTCGTGAGGCTTGCAACAGGTATTATCAGGCTGCCGCGGATATTATCGCCGGGACGATGGACCAGTTGACAGGTGTGATCGGACGTGAATATCACCTGTTCGATTATGTCGGTGCGCCCGATGCTGACCGCGTTATCATAATGATGGGTTCCGGCGGCGCAGTCGCGGAAGAGGCAATTAATTTTCTGACCGCCCGTGGCGAGAAGGTTGGGCTGATAAAGGTAAGGTTGTATCGGCCGTTCTCAGCGAAACACTTGTTCAAGGCGATGCCCGAAAGCGTCGAGCGGATCGCGGTACTGGACCGGACAAAGGAACCGGGCAGCCTGGGTGAGCCGCTGTATCAGGATATATGTACGGCATATATGGAGCGTCGCGATACACCGATTATTGTGGGTGGGCGGTATGGTCTTTCCAGCGCCGAGTTTACACCCAGTATGGTTAAGGCGGTGTTCGATAATCTCTCCCAGAATGAGCCTAAGAACCATTTTACCGTGGGGATCACTGATGATGTGACAATGACGTCGTTGCCGATTACCGAAGAGATTGACGCCTCGCCGAAAGGTACGGTCCGCTGCAAGTTCTGGGGCCTGGGCAGCGACGGTACGGTTGGAGCAAACAAAAACGCGATTAAGATCATCGGCGATAACACCGACTTGTACGCCCAGGGTTACTTCGCCTATGACAGCAAGAAGTCCGGCGGTCTTACCGTCTCCCACCTGCGTTTTGGCGATCAGCAGATCAGGTCTTCCTACCTGATTGACGTGGCTGATTTCGTAGCCTGTCATAATCGCGCTTATGTGCAGCTTTATGACGTACTTGAAGGTATTCGTCAAGGTGGGACGTTTTTGCTGAACTCTCCCTGGACGCTGGAGGAGATGGAAGAGCAACTGCCCGGTTCGATGAAACGAACCATCGCCCGGAAGAAACTGAAGTTTTATAATATTGATGCGGTCAGGATCGCTGCCGAAGTCGGTTTGGGCCAGCGTATCAATATGATTATGCAGACAGCGTTTTTCAAGCTGGCTGATGTAATCCCGGCTGACGAGGCGATTGGATATCTCAAAGACGCGATCAAGAAGACCTACGGTCGCAAGGGTGATAAGGTGGTGGCGATGAATAATGCCGGCGTCGATGCGGCGGTGGAGAACCTTCAGGAGATCGACTATCCTCCAAGCTGGGCCAAGGCTGAATTGGAAGAGGAGCCTAATCGCGACGAGCCTGAGTTCGTCACTAAGGTAATGCGTCCGATGATCTCGCAAAAGGGGACCACCCTGCCGGTAAGCTCGTTTGCCGATGAGCTGGATGGTTCGTATAGGGCCTGTGCGGCTGACGGGACCTATCCGACCGCGACGACGCAGTTCGAGAAACGCGGTATTGCGATCGAAACGCCCCAATGGATAAAAGAAAACTGTATTCAATGCAATCAATGTGCTTTCGTTTGTCCTCATGCGGTAATTCGTCCGATCCTGGCCACGCAGGAAGAGTTGAAGGATGCCCCGGCCGGTTTCGAGACTGTCCAGGCAAAGGGGCCGGGTATGGATAATTACCAGTATCGCATTCAGATCAGCGTAATGGACTGTACCGGTTGCGGTAATTGTGCCGACATCTGTCCTGCCAAGACCAAGGCGCTGGAGATGAAACCACTGTCAACTCAAAAAGAAGCGGAAATTCCCAATCAGGTTTTCTCTTCGAAAATTCCGTATCACTCTAATATGATGAAGAAGGAAACACTCAAAGGCAGTCAGTTTCAGCAATCGTTGTTTGAGTATAGCGGCGCCTGTGCCGGTTGCGGCGAGACGCCTTATGTGAAACTGATTACGCAACTATTCGGCGATCGGATGGTAATCGGCAACGCCACGGGCTGTTCGAGTATTTACGGCGGTTCGGCGCCCAGTTGTCCCTATACGGTTAATGAAAAAGGTCACGGACCGGCCTGGGCCAATTCGCTGTTCGAAGACATTGCCGAATTTAGTTACGGTATGAACCTCGGATACAGTCAGCGCCGTGAATATTTGGCCCAAAAAATTCGTGAAGCAATGGCAACGGATATTCCCGCCGAGTTGAAAGGGGCTATGCAAGCCTGGCTGGACAATAGGAATGACGGTGAGAAGAGCCGGCAGGTTGGTGATACGCTGCGTGAGCTTTTAGCACAACAATCCGCGGATAACAAGCTGCTTGAGGATATTCTGTCGATGCAGAATTTGTTTACCAAGAAGAGTGTTTGGGCCTTTGGCGGCGACGGCTGGGCGTATGATATCGGTTACGGCGGACTGGATCATGTCGTGGCCAGCGGCGAAGATGTAAACATATTGGTGCTGGATACGGAGGTATATTCCAATACCGGCGGTCAGAGCAGCAAAGCGACGCCGACCGGTTCGGTGGCCAAGTTTGCCGCATCGGGCAAGAAAACCAAAAAGAAAGACCTCGGACTGATGGCGATGAGCTATGGATATGTATATGTGGCGTCGGTGGCGATGGGCGCCAATAAGAATCAACTGGTCAAGGCCCTGACGGAAGCGGAAAGTTATCCGGGTCCGTCGTTGATTATGGCGTATTCGCCGTGCATCAATCACGGCATCAACATGGGCAAGAGCCAGGAAGAAGAAAAACGAGCCGTCGATTGCGGCTATTGGATGTTGTATCGCTACAATCCGCTGCTGAAAAAAGAAGGGAAAAACCCGTTTGTGCTGGATTCCAAAGAACCTACTGCGGAGTTGAACGATTTCCTGATGGGCGAGGTTCGTTACACGACGCTGGTCAAACAATTCCCGGAGGAGGCCAAGGTGTTGCACAAACGACTGGCTCAGGAATACGTAGAACGTTACGAGATGTACAAAAAAATGGCTGAAGCTTAAACGACGTATAAAGGGAATCTCTAAAAGTTTATTTACAGGGTCTGGCAATTTGCCAGGCCCTGTTGAATAAAAATTGGGTTAAAAAAACCGCGAAAGCTAATCTGTAAAAAAGAGCAATAAAAAAGAGGTTCCTCATAAGAATCTGTACAGAACACGAGGCTAAGAACTGCTG
>CAZICK010000094.1:0-13902 GCA_964537505.1 uncultured Pirellulales bacterium | reverse complement strand
GATATTGAAATGAATAACGTATCTCCTCGCAGCCCAACAAACAACCAAGCCCCAACCGTCAGGGAGGGGAAAATTTCCAGCGCGTAGGGTGTCCTCTCAGCATCAACACATCCAAGCCGAGTCGCAAAACGGTAATCACAAATGCCAAGAAGGTGTTAATATAGCCTTTACTTAGGTATTTCAATGAATCGCCATTTGTCTTGGCAAGTTCTTTCAAAAATGCCTGCGACAAAAAGTTTCTCTCCCCATTTCACCAGCTTTTTTGCAAGACTTGGATTTGGAGCAAAGTTCGTTCCCAGTGTTTTCTCGTTTGCTTTACGAGTGTCTCCGCCAAGGAATTTGCCTTTACGTGTTTTAGCTTTTTCGACCCAATAATCATAGCATTCAAAAGTCATCGAACTAAAACCTACAAACTTTGATGGGCCAAAAGCATCTGTTGCTTCATCATATAACCAATAGGTTGTTTTTGTCAATAACCTACACGCCCTGCAATCGTTAGAAGAAGCCTTAGCCTCTCGATTGAAATTTCTGATGTTTGCGCGAATTCCATTGATTCCGTTATATTGCCTACTAACCAAGTCAAGCGTACACTTTTTCATTTTCTTTCTGCTCCAAATTCATTAGCGTTTCTTTGTCAACATCACCGCACCGAGGCCGAGCAGTAAAAAAGTGCTAGGTTCGGGGGTAAGGATGATACTGGAATCGTCGTAGAAAACAAGCTTGTTGTTTAAATAGTCGCCATTACCCAAGGTTCCTGTAAGAACACCATAATTTGCAGATACTGAATTAGCATTATATTCTCCATAATCAAAGGGAATACCGTCAATGGCGAAATCTCTTCCAATAAACTCTATACAACTACGGTTTTGGAGAATTATATTACCCTCTATAATCCCACCGGATACGATTGTTCGCGAGTCTTCATGAACCCACAATGCTTCATTTGTACCAGAAATCAAACCGCCTGAAATAGTTACTTGGCTATTCTGCCTGGCAATCAAATTATAGACTATTGACCCACCGGATACAGTGATTTGGCTGTATCCGGCTGCGTATATCACGTTAACCATTGCCCCACCAGAAAAAAACACGCGACTGTTATCATTGGCACTTAAACTTGCTCCTATCACCCCGCCAGAGAAATCGACTTTGCAGTTGTCCCAAGCAAGCAAATCATCATTTATCGTTCCGCCGAAGATGTTTATATGGCTGTCTTCGTATCCTTCCAGTTCATTGGGAGTAATGCTACCGCCACCAGTGATACTGCCACCAGAAAGAAAATTGAACGTTGTCTCCATTCCCGAAGCTTCATAGTCAACCCATACCTCATCGTTAATTGTTGTACTGATGTTGTACGTACCGCCATCATTGAATTGAATCAAACTCATTGCCGGCGAACAGATTGAACAAAGCTCCACTACCACCACCCAAATTGCCATTCTTGAAATTCTCATTTTCCACCAACCTTTCTGCCCATCCGGACAATATAGTTACTTTGACATTCTACGTTTTCTCAATAACCCCAAACCGCCCAAGCCCAACAGAGACAGCGTGCAGGGTTCAGGGGTTAGAGCCAGACTATGGGTCGTTCCGCCCGCGATATCAATGAAGTTGTTGCCTGCTGGAACGTTGCACTGACCATAACCAGCGTCACCCCAAGCAACCAGTGACCCGTCAGATTTAAGGGCAAGACTGTGGTACGTTACGCAGGCGATATCAACAAAGTCATTGCCCGTCGGCGTGTTACACTGGCCCTCATCGTTCCAACCCCACGCAACAAGAGAACCATCGGACTTTAGGGCAAGACTGTGATGATGTCCTGCACCAATGTCAACAAAATCGTTGCCTGTCGGGACGTCGCACTCACCGTTCGTGTTGGAACCCCACGCAACAAGAGAACCATCAGACTTCAAAGCAAGGCCGTGGGCTTCACCAGCAGCGATATCGACGAACTCATTGCCTGCTGGAACGTCGCATTGCCCCCAGTTATTGTTGCCCCATGCGGCAAGAGAACCATCGGCTCTGAGGGCAAGACTCTGGAGGCCACCAGCGTCAATACCAACAAAGTCGTTGCCTGTAGGAACATCGCACTGACCGTAGTCAACGTAGCTATAACCGCCGCGACATCCCCACGCGGCAAGCGAACCATCAGACTTCAAGGCAAGGCCGTGGTAATAAGCACCGGCAATGTCAACAAAATCGTTGCCTGCTGGAACATCGCATTGGCCGTACGTGTTCCAGCCCCATGCTACAAGTGAACCATCTGACTTGAGAGCAAGACTCTGATGTCCACCACCGGCAATACTAACAAAGTCGTTGCCTGCCGGAACATCGCACTGACCATAGTCGTTCTCGCCCCATGCAACAATCGCACCCGCTATACAATAGTCAGCCGTACCTACCAAAACAAATACGATCATCAGCCAAATTATCAGAATTCTCTTTTTCACCTTCCACCTTCCTTTTTCAACAAAAAACCCGGCGCAGAGAAAACCAATCTCTCTCACCGGGTTAATACTTTCCTGAATTTCAAATCCCAAGGCCCTCAGACCTCAGTATTTCCATCTTAGCCAATCCCCCAACCCCCGTCAAGCCTATTTTCGATTTTTTTCTAATCTTTTTCCTGATCGCTCGCTTCGCTTTCCATTTTAACCACATCTTACATAGAACCAAATAGCCATTCCCCCCGACCCACCAACTCACCCCCCCACCAACTCACCCGCCCCACCCACCTTTCACACTCTTCCCACCCTTCGCACCTTTCCCTCTTTTCTAACCTCCTCCCACCGGTCCGCTCTCTTCCCTCCTCCGACCCCCGACCCTGGACCGCCCACTCCAACTCCGCCCTCCACCCTCTGCCTTCTTCCTTCTTCTCTCTTACTAGTGCCTAGTGCCTAGTGCCTCGTGCCTTCTTCCGCCCCCCGACCCCCGCCTTTCCCCAAGTGGTCCGCCCTCTTTCCTTCCCCGACCCCTGACCCCTCTGCTTTCCCTCCATTCACTTTTCATCAAAACATAGCACAAACAGGGTACAAAGTAGGTACAAACATAGTGCAAACATAGTGCAAACCACATCACTTTTCATCAGAATTCATCCGAATTTCGCGGTTTTTTCTTACCCATCTTGCCTAATCGTTATAATCGTTACGCAAAAATAAGCACTTACATCAATTCCAGCAACGTAAAATAAGCACTTACAACAAATTCCCCACAACGAAAAATAAGGAGTTACGTTCATTCCCGCCGAACCAAAAATAAGCACTTACGTCAAATCCGCACATCGAAAAACAACGACTTACATCAACCTGCAAGGCTGCAATAATATCAACATACATAGTAGTGTATGATTTTGACTGAACAATCGTCTATAATAACGGTACCATTTTGCAATACCATAAAAAGCTAATTTGAAAGGTACAACATCCAATGAAACTAAAAACAGTCTTAATTTTTGTACTGGTTGCCTCTATCTTGTCGGTCTCAGCCGGGTTCGCAGCCCAGGAACCCTATTCACGACGAACACCCATCGTCGAGGCATTCGAAAAGAATAAAAACTCGGTAGTCAGTATTACCAGCAAATATGCCACCAAAGTCGATTTAGCCACTCCGTTCTGGTTCTGGGGCGGAGACGATTTCCCATTCTTACGACGCCAGATGGAAATACCCTCATTGGGCTCGGGTTTCATCATTAATCCCGATGGCTACATCCTAACCAACGCCCACGTCGTGGCCCGCGCCGATTCCATAGAAGTCATCACCTCCGACGGCAGTCGGTACCAATCGCAAAAAGTGGCGGAGGACCGGTTGGCCGATTTGGCTTTGCTGAAAATCGATTCCGACAAACCTCTGTCAGTCGTTACGTTCAATTGTGACGATCTGATGATCGGAGAAACTGTCCTGGCCGTCGGCAACCCCTTCGGTTATCAACAGACTCTAACCGATGGCATTCTAAGCGCCATCCATCGGGACGTAGAGTTGGACGAAGACCTCGTTTTGCCGGAAATGATCCAGATTTCCGCGCCGATCAACCCCGGAAACAGTGGCGGACCATTGCTCAACATCAACGGTGAGGTAATCGGCATGAACACAGCCATCCGCCGCGCAGCCCAGGGAATCGGTTTTGCCATACCAATCGAACGCATACGTAAGAATTTGCTGAACATGCTCAATAAAGAAATCGAAACACAGCGACGACTCGATTTCGGCCTGACGGTGGACGACATCAAACAACAAGAAAATTCAAATGGAATTCTCGTACGTTCGCTTCGCCCAGACCGGGCCGCCAGCAGAGTCGGTTTTCAGCCAGACGATATCATTACAGCCGTGGACGGACAAAAAATCACCTCTGCGATAGATTTTTACCTGGCTATCATGGCTCACAGACCTCCCACAGCGATCACTTTTCAGTTGCTCCGTGACAAACTCACAGATCACAACGCAAAAGAACGTTACCGTGAGATCACTTTGACTTTGCGAGAGCGGGATAAACCGGACGGGATAAAATTAGCCCAGCGGTTGTTGGGTATGCAGGTAGAAAGTCTGACGCAGGCCAAGATCAATCTGCTCAGATTGGTTGCAGAACCTGGCGATATCATGGTTAAGAAGGTGGAAAATAAATCGGCTGCTTACGAAGCTGGGATCAAGACAGGCGATATTATTGCGGAGTTGGATGATCAGGCGATTGGGGATATTGATCAACTGGGACTGAAGCTGGAAACGCTGGAAGGTGAAACCTGGGTCAAAATTTTGCTGTACCGAACGCAAAAATGGAGTTCAACGGTCCTGGAACGGAAATATTATACCGGTTTTGTGCGAATCCAAGGCAATGACCGCCAAGTGGAGGCAGACACCGAACGCGTGGATCTGTAAATTCATACAACGCAAAAGGTTACAGCGACTACGGCGTTATTGTTTTAGGCCACAACCAGTCTATTTTCTGGTAAAAATTACTTTTTTGAAGAGAAAAAACAGTGTTCTTCTAGGGGAAAAAACGGGTTTTTCAGGAAAAGGAATGCCCTCGGTTACCTGTTGGCAACATGTGGATAACCTATGAGCAAAAGACCCGTCCACATTGGATGGGGCCTTGAATGAGGCCGTAGAATCCAGTGAAACTCTTCGCCGTGGAAAGCCAGAATATGATCTAAGACCTTTGTCCTAAAGCAGTAAGGCATCGTTTCTTTTCGGGCAAATTACTATTTGTTTGGTTACAGAGATGTGATTGCCTAGTAGTTTGGCCCCTATATTGTTTGGGTGAATTGGCATATCAGTTTGTGGATAACTTGTTAGTTCGCAGCATACAACATCCAAATGTCCATAAGTTCTTTTTTGAGAAACTGTTATAATCCATATAATCACCACAATGTAACCCGAATAACCGTTATAATCCATACAATCGCTACAACATAACCCGAATAACCGTTATAATCCGCATAACTGTTACAATAACATTACGGGTCCTTCATTTGATTCGCAGACGAACTTAATGCGCGAAAGTAGTTGTCTTTGCGGTAGAGCTTAACGTAAGTCGTTGTTTTCCGATGTGCGGATTTGACGTAAGTGCTTATTTTTGGTTCGGCGGGAATGAACGTAACTCCTTATTTTTCGTTGTGGGGAATTTGTTGTAAGTGCTTATTTTACGTTGCTGGAATTGCTGTATGTAGGCTCGCGCTTAAAGTGGCGGAAATTCTCAGAAGATGGCGGAGAGTGGTAGGCGCAGACACTATCCGTCGATAATTCAGCCCAAAACTGAAAATATCGCCGGATATTACTGCCCTCTGGACATATAAGCTGTCTTGACTTTAGACAGCGCGATCCAATACCTGCCAATAGACGACTTACTACACTTAATGGCTCTGTGTGTTCTAAGCCATTCTACGGTCTCGTGTGCTGTCATACCTCGCAGGTAGCACTTGATTACCTCTCCCTCCAGCCCGGCTTGAGCAACGGCACTCCTAGGCCGGTTCCTTTTCTTCTGTGCAAGTTCTTGCCGGACAATCTTTATGGTCGCGTCTATGCCTGGCTTTTCCCTTGATGGATTTACCACTTCGGATACAGCTTCTGGCGTCAGAAACATAAGATCGTCCCAAGTTTCAGCCTCAATATCACACTTTCCATTCGGTGTCTCGATCACTATTTTATAGTCTTTTGTCATCGCTTTAATACCTTTTTTGCCCCTATTCGTAAGGCCAGTAATTCCCTTGGTTCCATCGCCTTAAATACATTGGCGATACGCTCTCGGTTTTCTGCTCTTGTCGGTTTTAGCACGGCATACAATCGCCTGTTAGGGTTTGACTCTACCGCCCGCCGCCCTGCCTCGGAATTTTCAAAGACTTGACGATCCGCGTCAAGCCCTGCGTCGCTCTCTTGGCAGAGCCTTCGTAAAATCGCTTCTACGCTTGGCAGGTCATCTTCTGTTGTCACGGCCGCTGTAGCCGCCTGTGGCGGCTCCTGGACAGGCTCAGGCGTAGCGTGAGGCTGTCTGTTGCATATCGCGTCGAGTTTGCGATCCCACACCTTCACAACCAGGCTCATAAGCCCCAACAGCGATTGCCCAGCCGCGATAACAGACAACGCCAATCGCAGCGGTAAGCGGCTAACAACTAAAACACAATATATCGTCAACTTCATTTTTGCGATTTTCCTGCCGGTATCGGCATACTCGTTTTTAGCTCAACCTCCACTATGCCGTCCTCAATTCGTATCCGCCCATATTTGAGAGTTTTCACGGACAACGTATGGGCGCAATAATGTTTTTCCGCGAACGCTTGCAATACCTGAAACAGTATTGCCTCTCGCCGTTCCAGTTTTATTATAACCGCATCTGATTTGTCTTTGATTTTCAGAATTTGTTGGTTCCGCTGTGCCCTCTCAGCTTTGATGTTAGTTCCTATTTCCCCTAGTTCTTGTAGTACGCTGTCCACGTGTTCCCAGGTGTGTTCTTTAGGGCTTTCCGGCATTTTTATACCCTTATTAAAGCGTCTTTAACCGCTGCATAAACTACAGGCAAACACCTTTTAATTTTCAATGTCACTGCGACTGACACGGGGAGTGGGTTCAACGCCGGGCCGGGCAAAAACAGGGCCGCTATTATAGTTATAGTTGATTGTAATTCCGGCTTGTCTTTCCAGCGGGCTAAGCATTGTATTCGCCCTGCCGACCTCGGCAGGCGTAAGTGGATTTGGAGGGAACAACGTTGGATACTCGCTAGAAATATATTGTCCTATATTCTCGACATCTTCCCTTTGATTTTCTGGGAGTTTGCCTTCGTCTATGGCTTTTATTAACGCGTCATGACGGCGTATTAAAGGCCCCCATACCCCCCTTCGCGACTTTTCTAACGTGTTCGGCATTAATACCCAATCCTGTCCGGCTCTTTTAATCCGTCTCCACCTTGTTTCCCCGGCGTTTATTAAAACCTGGCCTATTCGTTCCTCTGGCGTGGCAGTTGCGCCGAGACGCTCTGTCTCGGCCTGTATAGCCTCTATCCTGCCCTGGGTGGTTTCATGCCATGCAGCCGCATCGGCTCGACGCTGCTCTCCTGTGGCGATTTTGAATACATCAAGAGTCTCCCCGATACTTCGCAATTGTTTGGGCGAGTAAAGGGCTTTCATTTGCAAGACTTCGCCTACACCGGCATCCATAAGTTGCTGATTACTGGAGCGGGCAACCCATTGCGCAAAGGCCATTTTCTGCTGATCGGGGGGTAAGTTGGGAAAATTGCCGCCGATAGCCTTAGCGACTTCGGGCCGCAGCATCATGGCGGATACCTGAGTGGTCATAGTAGCGGCCAGTTCGGGGGACTTCATTGCATCCAGGGCAGAGACATACTGAGCCATTGCCATTTCCGGGCTTTCACCGGCGGCAAGGGCGGGGATAATGCTCTTGACTCCGCTGGCTATAAACTGATCGAAGCCCTTGCCTTTGCTGGCAGCAGATAGCTGTTGAATACGTCTATCGGCTTCTTGAGCGTTAGTAACACCCATCTTGGACAGGAGCTTAAATAAATCGCCGACAGAAGATGGGCTGACAGATCTTTCTTGCGCAAACTCCGCAACGGACCCGGCTATGGCTAATTGCTCCGGTGTAAGCAATTGCCCTGAAGTGCCAAAGGCTGAATGGGCGGCGACGGCGACACCCTCGGCAAGCTCGAACGAGCCGAGCCTGCCGACCTTTTGTATGGCCAAGACTTGCTCGCGTGCGGCCTCGACGCCGCCGGGCACACCCATTACATTGGCCTGGCCCGCGAGCGACTTGGCGGCCTGGTCGAGGGCTTTAGTGGATTCGACAAGCTCTTTTTGAGCTTCGGAGATTTCGTTGACATAGTCGAGCCATTTTTGAAAAAACTCCCAAAGACCTTTTATGCTAACGTATCCGAGCAGATAGTTTTGGACCGAGTTGACAGCCTTGCCGAGCAGGTTTATCTTCCCGGTCGCTCCCTCGGCATGGCCGCCGGCCTCGTTGACTTTTTTGCCGGCGGCGTCGAACGCGTTGCCGTACTCATCGACCTTGGCCTTGTCGGTCTCGGTCCTTATATTGACATTTATATCTTTACTCATTTTTTTATACCTCAAAATCCATAACAGGGCGGGCGGTTAGACTGGTTGCCGCCGCCCGCCCTTGTTAATAGACCAGTTGCTTGCCGCTTATGAGGCTGCGGTTATCAAACCGACAATCGGCCCTGGCTCGGTAGTGTCACCGACGCCATAGGCGTTAATATCGATTCGCTCCACGCCTCGAAAGGCAATTTGGTTGTTGGTAAAAAAGACGTCTTTGCTACTCTCGATTGTGAGGTGTTTGCGTTCGCCGAGCATAGCGCCGAGTTGCAGATCGCCCAGGATAGCACAAATTTGCGAGTTCGCTTCCGTCGAAGGCATACAGGACACAAATTCGACTTCGTAGCCTAAGAGGTACCTGCTCTTCCGATCGGACAATATCTCAAAGATATTGGCAACACCCGCCGCTTCAGCCAAGGGCCAGACTACGTCAAAGTAAAACTTCTTACTCATGTACCACTTGGCGGTATCTTCACACTCTTCCGGCAACAACGCGACCACGCCCCGAAAATCGCCAAGGGTGATTTCCGCGTAGGTGTTGCCGCTGGCAACTTTCAGGCCCTTGATATTGGCTATGGTGTCATCGACTTTTCTTAACGCACCGACAATACCGGTCATGCCGAAATAAGTTGAGGTTCCATCACCCATAAAGCCGACCAGGTCCTCCTTTTTGGCCATAGACCGGGTAATGCTTATGCCGAGGATTTCGCCGATACCAGTAACAGCGTCCTCGTCGAGTTCACTGCTTACCTTGCAAAGGCACGCCCAGCTTTTCGGGTTCATGTTGACCTGGCCAAAACTCATATCGCTCGGAGTGATCGTTCCTCCTTCCTGGACACAGTACACTGTTAGATCGGCATCGACTTTCGGTATCATGGTCATCGCAGAACCCATCGACACCACAGTGGCGTCACGGCGAAATTTACCATACTTACCCAGCTTCTGGATAATCCAGTCCTTCATCTCATCGGGCACAAGAAACCCGCCGCCGACGTTGGTACTTTCGCCCATTGCTTTCCTGCCGAGGGCTTTCAGGACTAGCTCGCCAAAATTTTTCGCCATTCCCTCATTAGGCCAGAAACTTCGCTTGCCTGTGCCGTCGCCCGGTGCGCTAAATGACCTATGACGGATCAATTTTAATTGGGATACCACATCAGCCTTAAAGTGTTCCAGTTCCTCATTTCCGGCCTCTAGGAGTGCTAGTTTCTCGCTAACCGCAGTAAAACCAGATTTAACGTTTTCTTCAAAAGTTTTCATTTTTCAAAATCCTTCATAATTGAATGTTATGCCAGTGAAACAAAGGGCCGGCGTCACTGGCTGCCGCCGGCCCTGACAACAGAATCACAACAACTCGCATACCCACGACACACACAGACGATATAATCGCAGAACGTGGGTTTCCAGCGGTCATATTTATTGTCTGTGTTTTTAAGCAAGCCATAAGAAAGGGTTCCTAGACACCTGACACCAGTTTGGCAAAGTCACAATAATCGTCAACTTGTTTACAGCCAATCAGGTCTAAAAGTTCGTTTTTGTTATTGTCCGTTTCCTCAGCCTCTCCCCCCTCACCACAGCCCATGAGGTAATTCGCATACTCACGGCATTCCCGATCAAAGTTCTCTCTAAATTCTGCACCCTTTGTTGACAAAATCTTTTCGATATCCGCCTGCTCTTCCTCTATCTCGCTCCAATCTGCATCGGCCATCATCTTGTCGTAAGCCGCCTCGTCAATTTTATCCTGAACAAAATCAGCCTTCCGCTGTTTCGCTTTACTCAGTGCGTTTGCGTTTGCGCCGATTGCCACAGGGGAAATTTCCAAAAGCTCTAATTCCGTGATTTTGCGTATTTGGCCGTATTTGGGATCGTGGGCATCTTTCCATTTTATCGGCAGAAACCCTATCGATACCGCTCGCATGTGTTTGTTACTGTACGCCTGCCAGTATTGGTCTCCCAGTTTCGTCTCGACCGCAAAATGCAGTCTCATCTCGGAATGATGGTTGAATTTTCTGAATGAGTCGGTATCCCACGAGCCTACAGCCGGCGGCATTCCATCGTCGAGTTTAGGCCTGTGGCAGGCAAGGGCAATGGGGTTTTTTGCGAACGCTTTGATTGCCTTGGCAATGGCCTCGACCGTTATAATCTCATTGTCGCGATCCACTTCGTCCGTAGATATAACAAAATTAATACTATGGGTACCCTCATCTATCGAACCGGCCGCTTTGCTAGCATAGCCGAGGTAATGCTTAACGTCTTTAGTCTCGACCTCTGCCGATTTCTTTACGGATACAATCTCCGCAAAGGTCTGAGTTTCCGTACTCATACTCATATACTCCTTTTTGTTCGTTTCTCAGTTGTCCTGGCCGCAAATTGCCCAGCGATTAAGCGCTGATTATCTCAGTGAAACCTTGCTCGGCGGCGCTGATCGGGCTGTTGGCAGGCCGGCTCAGCAGTGCGATTATACACATATTAGCGCCGTTAGTACCGTCACCCGCTGTCGGCGCATTGACCTGCATATAACGCTTGTGCGTCTTTTTGAGGTCAATATCAATGGCATAATTTTTGCCATCGTCCCCGGCCCCGATCACGGCACTTAATGCGCCATCGGTAACGGCAGTATAAGCGCCGCCGGTGGTGTCGCATTCTTCGACATACGGAGCAGTCGCTGCGGAAGTCGAGCCGACGGCAATATCCAAAGTGCCGACAATAAAAGCGATCCGCAGCTTATTCCAGCCCGAAGTATCGATATAGGTATTTCCGGTGAACGCACCATTGTCTTTTATCTGCGGTGGGGTTAGTTGCACGAGTTTCATGGCCTCAATTGGTTGCATCTTGTTTTTCCTTTATGTAAGAAGATTCACTAATACCATTTTGTCCTGATCGGCCTGGTGTCAAGTTCAGTCTGTCACGAAAATGTACTGGTAAAACCTTTCGCGTAGGGCGAAGAATACAGCAGAGTCCAGCCGCCCCATATCGCTGCACATCTGGGCAAATTGTTTGCGGTCGATTCCGTCTGTAAGCTCTGCCCTGACAGTAACCTCGCCACGGGTCTTTACTTTATTAGTTTTATTAGTTTTATTAGCCTTCACATTCTGCCCCTTTCGTTATGTTCATTAAGTTTTCGTTAGCCGTGTTAAGTCTGCTCAAACGCAGGCTTCCTGTAAACCCTCTTGATACCCTGCTACAATTTCTTGTATCCGCTCCCGGACACAAGAAAAAAGAGCGCGGTCCATAGCTCCGAGTGTTTGACAGATTTCGGTCCATTCCTTGCGGTCGATTCCCGGCGTAAGCTCGGTTATAATCATGGTTTTGCTGTCGTCAATCTCCTCGATAGTCATCGTCATTGCCATCCGATAAAGCGCTTCGTTAAAGGCCTTTCGCGGCACCGGGTATGCGTTTTTTACTTCATTTACTTGCCCTACATTCTTTACTTTCTTTTTCTTGTCCATAATTCTTCACCTTTCTTTTATTGTGTTCATTAATGCTATTAATAACCAGTTTGTTGATCCTGTTAAAACTTTGAGGGCACAACACGGCAAAAATGAATAATTCTTCGTAAGATGTTTTCTTGTGTTTTGTTAAGTTTTGATTGGCTTTCTTATTTCGTCTTCTGTCCATTCTGTTGTCCTTGCGCCTTTCTTGTTGTGTTGTTGATTGCCTTTCTGTTGTATCACAAAAAACTCTGAATGTTTTTTACCACATTTTTTAGCCGCTCTATCTCAGTCAATAATACTCCAACAGGTAGGGAAACTTGTTTCCCTAGCTGTACTTCTCTACAATCCGCCGGGCACACCTTTTTTACTTTATTTACCTTCCCTACTTTCTTTACTTGCTTTTTCTGTTTCATCCTTCTCAATACTCCGATAATAGATGCTCCGTTTTTATCATTGTGTTTGACAGGCTGTCACGGTATCATTCTGCTTTTGCCCAAGTGCCTGTTTGACTGTAAAGGCCAAAGCGTTAGAGCGTGACCGACCTTCTCGGTCTGCCCTTGCGATGATTAGTTCTAACGCCTCTTGGTCGATTAAGGGTATTGGTTTGCGCTTGGTGGAAGTATTAGTTTTCATAATAAGCTCCGAAATTAATAGCAATCTATCGCTTATGCACACTATATATGCCTAAGTATGCACGATATTTGTGCATTGTCAAGCACAATATATAAAAAAAATGTCAAAAAAAATAAAAAAAGATAAGGTGTCACCAGAAAACGCCATAATTCCCGCATGCGACGTGTTTTGTAACCCACAACTAACAGGAGAAGCCTATAAGTGGACAGGTTGGGGATTGGCAATACTCCATCTTCGCCAGTACGGCGGGCTAGATCAGGCTGTTTTTGGTCGCCTGCTACGGGGCTACACCCGTGGCCAGATTAGCCGTTATGAGACCGAAGCAACCGAACCGCCTATAGATTTTTGGATAAAAATGGCGAGGACGTTTGGATTGAACATTACTTGGGCTTTAACCGGTCACGGTACCCCTTACATCACAGACTATCAAGACTGCGAGGAACGGTCACGTTTTTATGAATGGATAGTTCTCATAGCGGACAAAGAAAATTTCCTCCGTGATTTACGAGGCTCATAGCACCGCCGCCATAAGGCTGAAAAAAAGACTTGACAGATATCCGCTCATCAGCATACTATACAGACAGTTGGCCGTCAAAGGCTATAAAATAACGGTAACTACCGATACAATAGAGACTTATGATTGATTCACAAAAAAACTTTCGCTTCCCGGCACCTAAAAACACACATAAAGCCTGTTTTGGCAACGGGTTACAACTATTTTTAATAAATTTTATTTTTTTGGCTCAATGCCTGTCCCCTATTATCAAAAAATGGGCAAAAACACCCTTGGCCCTACCTCCTATTTTACCTATCTTACCATTTTCCCCTATTTTGGGCACTCCACAACGCCAAAAAATGTCCGAATCGATGTCCGATGTCCGCAAATTTTGCGGACATCTTTTGACCGTTTTTGGTGATTTTCCCGATCATAAGTCTAGTATTAAATACCCCTTAACGACTTTTTAACGCCCCGGCCCGTCTCCGCCATCTTCTGAGAGATTTTGCCAAATAAGGCCAAAAACAGCCATTCTCCGCCACATTGCTTTTGGCGGATATTACCCCTCGACCGCCCCTCAAAAACCGCGTTCTTGACCCCCGGACCCACGATTACCCCGCTAACTGCGACTTCTCCCACGCAATGTCCCTCTCCGCCACATTGACTGTCAGCGCACACTGTAAGTGCTTATTTTTGCGTAACGATTATAACGATTAGGCAAGATGGGTAAGAAAAAACTGCGAAATTTGGATGAATTCTGATGAAAAGTGATGTGGTTTGTACTATGTTTGCA
>CAZICK010000093.1:0-13970 GCA_964537505.1 uncultured Pirellulales bacterium | reverse complement strand
AGGATACAGCAGTTCTTAGCCTCGTGTTCTGTACAGATTCTTATGAGGAACCATTGAAAGAAAACGTTACAAAAATTTTGCAGGAGATCAATTATGAATCGGCGTGATTTTTCGAAGAATATGGTGATGGCGGGGCTGGCTGCGGGAATCGCGCCTTTCCAAAGTTTAGGTGAGACAGGTGGCGCGGTCGATAAGCCCGAAATCAAAGGATATTACGAAGAACCATCAAAGAAACTGCCGGTTCGCAAGTTTGACGTCGTCGTGGCCGGTGGGGGTACAGCCAGTGTCTTTGCAGCTCTGGCCGCCGCGCGGCAAGGTGCCAAAACGATGCTGATCGAGTCGAAAGGATACTGCGGCGGAACTGCGGTCGAAGGGGGCACCGCCCTTCACAGCTTTTATAATTTGTACACGGCATTTCCGGGCTGCAAGAAACGTCAGGTGGTCCGTGGCATCCCCGATGAGTTCATCAAGCGTTTGTCTGGTATAGGCGGTTGTACGGGCTATCCCGAGATGGAAACCGGCCGTGGCTACCTGGCTTCACAATGACGGGGAAGACGGTGGGCTAAGAGGACAGACACGGACGAACACGGGCGGGCAAGGAGATTAATATTGTACTGGCTGAGCGTGAATTGGACAAACGCATTTAAGCAGTCTGCACTTGACAAGGCGGTTGAATTGTTGAATAATCGACGACGTAAATGTTTAAACTATCGGACTGCGACAGTGGTCTTCTGGAGTAAACCGATGTGTTGCGCTTCAGATTGAATTTCGGGATATTTTAGGATTTATAGGATTTGGAGATTTAGGATTTGAACTCACAAAATCATAAACTCATAAAATCATTAAACAACAAAACAGGTGAGATAGTGATTTACCAAACTGAGGGCGGGGAGACCAAGATAGAAGTCCGTCTGGAAGGTGAGACGCTGTGGCTTTCTCAGGCGGGTTTGGCGGAGCTTTACCAGACGACCAAACAAAACGTAAGTCTCCATATTGCAAATATTTACGAAGAAGGTGAATTGACCCCGGGGGCAACTGTCAAGGAATACTTGACAGTTCAAACCGAGGGTGGCCGGCAGATAAGCAGGCAGGTAAAACATTATAATCTTGACATGATAATTTCGGTGGGATATCGGATAAAATCCCTGATTGCCACCCATTTTAGGCAATGGGCGACGCAACAACTAAGGGAATATATCGTTAAGGGTTTTGTGCTTAATGACGAGAGGTTGAAAAACCCGGATCAGCCATTTGACTATTTTGATGAGCTACTTCGCCGCATACAGGACATTAGGACATCCGAGCGGCGATTCTATCAGAAGATAACAGATATTTACGCTACCAGCGTGGATTATGACCCCACCAGTGAGATAAGCATTACGTTTTTCAAGACCGTCCAGAATAAAATGCACTGGGCAATAACAGGAATGACGGCAGCGGAAATTATTGATGATCGGGCAGATGCAAATAAGCCGAATATGGGGCTTACAAGCTGGCGCGGTGAGAAGGTACGCAAGGGTGATGTTGTTATTGCCAAGAATTATCTCAATGCCGATGAGCTTTCGGCATTGAATAATCTGGTTGAACAGTATTTAGTTTTTGCCGAAGGCCAGGCAATGCGTCGGGTTAAGATGTATATGAAAGGCTGGGTTGAGAAGTTAAACGGTTTTCTGAGTTTGAACGACAGGGAGATATTAAAAGATTCAGGTCGAATATCGCATGAGGTGGCTAAAGAACGTGCAGAAATTCAATACGATGAGTTTAACGAAAAGCGGATCGAGTGGACGGACAAGCAGGACAGCGATTTCGATAAGACCGTAAAAATGATAGAGGCCCAGCAAAAGAAGTTGCCCAAGAAAGATAAAGATAATGGCTGAGTAGAGTTTACGAGTAAATAAAAATGTTGTTGAACAGTTACAAAAAACACTATATAAAGGTAATAATATGAATCCGATACTTGGAGTACTATTTCACGCGATTGGGGGATTTGCCGCCGGGAGTTTCTATGCGCCCTGCAAGAAAGTAAAGGGCTGGGCGTGGGAGACGTACTGGCTGGTACTGGGTGTGTTTGCCTGGATTATCACGCCGCTGGTAGTGGCCATGATCGCGACACCCAACTTTGTTGATATTCTCAGGTCAGTGCCGACGGAAGCTATTTACTGGCCCTATTTCTTTGGTGTGCTCTGGGGGATCGGCGGACTGATGTACGGGCTGACTATGCGATACCTTGGGATGTCGCTGGGTGTGTCTGTGGCACTTGGCTTCTGCGCGATTTTCGGTACATTGATCCCGCCGATACATGAACAATTCTTCGGTGATGGGACCAAAACAGCTTTCATTCAGTTATTGACTACCAACTCAGGCATGGTAACGTTGTTGGGTATCGTGGTCTGCACACTGGGTATTGCGATATGCGGCAAAGCGGGGATGATGAAGGAGAAGGAGCTTACCGGCCTGGAGAAGGCCCAGGGAATTCAGGAGTTTGCTTTCAAAAAGGGTATATGGGTCGCCATTGTAGCCGGGATATTGAGTGCCTGCATGGCGTATGCCTTCCAGGCCGGCACGCCGATCCAGGAGATGGCGGTTGCCAAGGGGATACCTGCGGTGCGTTCGAACATTCCCCTTTTGATAGTTGTTCTGCTGGGCGGTTTTACGACAAATTGCATCTGGTGCCTGTGCCTGAGCATGAAGAACAAAACTTTCTCCAATTACCGGCAGACCCAAAGCGGCTCATTATCTGTTAATTACCTGCTGTGCATGACGGCCGGGGTGTTGTGGTATTTTCAGTTTTTCTTCTATGGTATGGGTACGACACAAATGGGAAAATACGATTTTGCCAGTTGGAGTTTGCACATGGCGTTTATTATTATTACCGCCAATGTGATCGGATTGCTGACCAGGGAGTGGAAAGGTTCCAGCCGAAAGACAATAGTGTGTGTGCTTGTGGGAATTTTCGTCCTGCTTCTTTCAACTGTTATCATCGGCTACGGCAGCAAATTGCAATAATATACCTATAACGATTGAGTTTATTATGCGTAAAGAAACCATGAGATCACGCCAAAGGGTATTGAAGGCGATTAACCATGAAGTTCCTGACAGGGTTCCTCTCGACCTTGGCGGTTTCCAGACCGGAATACATAGGATAGCTTATCGAGACCTGATCGATTACCTGGGAATTGATGATAACATTGAAATTCTCGATCCTGTCCAGCAGTTGGCAAAACCCTGTGAAGCGGTTCTGGAAAGGTTCCATATCGATTTCAGGTATATAACAGCCGCGGCGCCTGACAGTTTCGAAGGCGGCATTGAAGTTAACGAACGCGATAACAGGGTTTGGCATGACCTCAAGGACGAGTTTGGAGTTGTATGGTCAATGCCGGACGACCAGATGCTCTTCATGGACATCAGCCATCATCCTTTAGCGGATGCAAACGTTAAAGATATTGCAAACTACCCATTCCCACTGGGCGATGACCCATCAAGATTTGCCGGAGTTCGCCAAAAGGCACTTGAGCTAAGAAACCAAACGCCTTATGCGATCTGTACCGGTATCGGTGGTGTTGTCTATGAATACTGCTGGTATATGCGCGGGCTGGAAAGATGGTTCATCGATACGATTGAAAACCCCCAGTTTTGCCAAACCCTGCTGGATCGGACACTGAAATTCTGGAAAGATTTTTATACCGGCTATATGAAAGAGGTGGGTGACATTGTTGATGTTATCATGATAGGCGACGACCTTGCCGGCCAGAGTGGACCTTTGTTCAGCATGGATTTTTATAAGAAAGTTGTAAAGCCCAGGCAGAAGGCTTTAGTTCGGCATATAAAATCCCTAACCGACGCGAAAATATGGTATCACACCTGCGGCAACTGCAGTGCCTTCATACCCGAACTCATCGACAACGGTGTTGACATTATCAATCCTTTGCAGATCAGCGCTGTTGGAATGGATCCATCCGATTTGAAAAAGAATTTTGGAAAGGACATCGTTTTTTGGGGTGGGGGCTGTGATTCTCAGCACGTCCTGCCTTTTAAAACCCCACAGGAAGTCGCTAGTCATGTTAAGCACAACATTGAATTGCTCAAACCCTCCGGAGGCTATGTATTCAATAACGTCCATAACATCCAGGCAGGCGTTCCAGCGGAAAACATCGTTGCCATGTACGACGCCGCTTATAGACACGGCTGGTACGATTAAAAATGTCCGAATATGCCCTGCCCGGAACCATCAACCCGTTGGGTATAAATCCATCCTATCATTCTATCATCCTGTCGGGCCTGAAAATCGAGTCTCACCCACCAGGGCTGGGTGTGGCGCTTTGCCAGTTGGCTACATCGTTGCCGTAGTCGCTCGGCACTTTACGCGTCAGCGACTGGCCGGTTCCGTCCGGTTCGGTGGGCCAGGGATCGTCGCCGACGGGATGTGAGCCGTCGCTGTAATTGATACGATCTACCTGGATGTAATAGCGGGTGAGACCTTCCAGATCGCCGGGCATTGACAACTCTATTTTCTCGCCGGCGTTATCCAGCTTACCCTCACCCCACTCGAATTTATCGCCCGGCACACTACCGCCAAACTCAGATTCGAAAACAATCAAATTTTTCACCAGCAGTATTTTCTCACCGGCGTCCATCGTAGTACCCAGCGGGAAATCATACGTAATACCGCCGCTGTCGGTGAACCGCCACGGAACGTTGATTCCCTCAACGGGATACCATTTCTGCAACGTCACCGTCGAACCACTGATATTCAAAAGCTCCACATACTCAGCGTCGCCTTCGGTTAGCGGATTGTACATAATCTCACTGATCACCACGGGACCAACTTTCGGGTAAGCGTTGGCCCATCCCGGCGTAGGCGAACTCATCGCCACAAAATTAAAGGCGCCGGTACTCTTTTCGTAGCGGCCAAATGGCACATCTGATTCTGAAGCGTCAAAGGCTTCCTCTTCACTGTATCCGGTAAGTATGCCACCCTGACCAGAGTTGAGATAGAACGTCTCGCCGTTTTCGCTCAGGGCAAATGGTACATTGGCCGGATCAGCCGGGTTACCCACACCAAAGTGCAGATTCTCATAGAAAACACAGTAATCATACGCACCAATTGAAGTACCTTCCGGGATCGTATATTTCTTCAAATTATTGGCATCGTCACTGAGATACCAGCCGCCAATGTTGATGGGCGCGCCAGTAGTGTTGTACAACTCAATCCAGTCATAAGAATAAACCACGTTAGAATGGGCCAGCAATTCGTTAATCTTAATCGCGCCGAGTTCCGGAACCTGTCCGCTGTCATCTTCACCGGGCGAACCACCAATGGAAGCACTCGGCCGCCAGCCTGCCTTTTCATCCCAACTGTTCGGATCGGTATCTGTAGGATCCTTGATGGTCAGTGAAAACCCGATGCCGTTGGTGATCTCATACCAGCCGTCTTCATAATTAAATTCATGTATCGTTCGGCCGATGGCATCGACAAGCTTAATCTTCTCTCCGCCATTGTCGAGCAGACCGCTGTACGGACCGAGTATCCCAACGCCGGGTGGGATCGATGGCGCCGCCACCGCCAGGGCTGTCGGATCTTCAGCAACCAGCACATACTCGCCCGCGGCCAGTTCATGAGACGGAAAAGTAAACTCGATCCCATTAGTAAAGCGAACCAGCCCTATGTTGATTGTGTCAACACCAATGTTTTTCAACTCGATGTATTCGGCGTTGAGATCGGCGGGATTGTACATAATCTCGGTAATACGCAGATTCTCAACCACCGGCCCCACGGCAAAAACAGCCTCATTCAACGCACTCCACGTACCATCGCTTAGCGCCCCGGCCTTGAGACACGTGCTTTGGGTAAGGTTGATCGGACCGGTATATTGGATCGCGCTAGCGGAAACATTGCCCGGTATGTCCTCGCCGGCTTCCAACTCGACACATATCAGAAAATCGGAGCTGCTCAATGCGTCGTTGAGACCGTGGATAGCCAGCAGATTATTGCCCGTCTGCAACTCACCCAGATGGTCGCTAATATCGAAGTCGTCAAACACAGCCCCCGCTTCGCGGTAGGTATCGGCCTGCGAGTCCCACGCCGGCTCTCCGGAAAAGTTAACCTCCTCCACCTTCGTGCCATTGAGATAGGCGACAAAACCATCGTCATAACGCATCTTCAGCGTCATGTAGTTGAAATCACCCGGGTCCCCGGCAAAGGTGAAGGGAATACGGATATAACAGGTGGTATTCACATCATCCATCGGTGTCTTGACGTCGATATCGATATAACTTTCGTAACCTGAACCTGATTCGTAACCAACTCCGCCGATGCCGCTGATCCACGTGCCATCATCAAAACTATAATCACTTCTCCACGTGTCATCACTGGGATTGATCTCGGTTGGAATAAGCACCGTCTTGGCGGCATCCTCGTTTAGCAGTGTAGTAGCCGTTGACGAACCGCCGCCGCCGGAAAAGACACGCGGATCCTCGCCGTCGATGGTGTACCAGATCACCCCTGCAGGAGCCGTCATCGACAGTGGTTCAGTCGGGGCTATCTCGCCGCCATGCTTGCTGAATGTGGGGGCGTCGATACTGGGAAACATGCCGGCACTGCGCATCTGCTCAATAACCACGTTGGTTCTCTCATTAGCGATATCGTATTTGACCCAGTCGAGATGTTGCTGAAATGTATCCGGGGTGTAGCTTCCTGAACCGTCCCATTCGTTCCACCTTGCACATTCGGGGATGATCGTTCTTTCGACGCTGTAACCCAATTCAGTGAGATCCGCCTGAATCCGATCACGGGTAAGCATCCCATCATTAAAGAAATGTTTTTGAGCGCGATCGGCCATCAATATCCGGAACTCTTCATGCCCCTTGAGTGCACTGCATATATTGCCCGGCCCACCACTACTGGTAACATCAGCGTACAAACCTGTCCGCATAATCATGTCGTTATCCCAGCAGTAAAATTTAAATGTGTGACCCATTTCACGCTTCCTGCCGGCCATCCAGTTATAATAGGGACTCCAATCCCAATCATTCCCCCCGTAGTAGTTCAGGATCATGTAATCGATAAAATTGACAATATCTACGTATTCCCCTGCCGCCTGGTAATCACCTAATGAGGCGAGCATCGTGTTCCAGGCATTTGCATTCCCGTCGATAACAACACCCGACTTCAGAGCATCATAGTCCTCTTTATCACCGCCGAAATAGGAAGCCATAAAGGGGGCGTTGGGCCTCTCCATCAGATGATACTGTCCCCAATAAATGCCATTGATATACACATGCACGAAACGTCCGCGCGGGGCGGGATGGCCCATTTCCAACTGCCGATCCATAATCCAGCGGTTGCGAACATAGATCCCGCCGGAACCGGTATTCGGATTGGTCCAGAACAGCGTATCGTGCGACCCGGCCCTCAAAAGAAACTGGTCAAACTCGTCCGTGGCGTCACTGCCGCCATAAGGACAGCCTCCGAACAGATCGAACTTCAGTTCCGACGGACCGTAGATACCCTTAAAACTGATACGCATCGACTTTTTCGGATAATTATCAAGAGCATGACTGCCAAAGTGCTCAACACCGACATTCGCCTGAAAACCTGCACTGCCATCGGGGAAAATCATTTCGATCGACGTCTCCTTTTCCAACTCAGAAATCAGGTTGCCCGTTACCAGTGAAATGGTAGGAATCTCCAGCAGCGCATCGGCCATCTGCGGACCCCACACCGGATCGTCGGTTATTGCCGTGGACATATAAGCTTGATCGATAACATCGGCGACAAAAATGTAAGTGTGAGTAACAACCACCGAAGGCAAATAGCCCGGCTTGAAGGCCGCCACTCGCAGACATTTGGTTTCACTGATTGCAATTGGAGCGGTGTATTCGGTGGAAGCCTCCGTTGGCTCACTACTGCCAAAAGTATAATGCATGGTCGCGCCGTCCGTCGGACACGTCAGGACCACGCTGAATGGTTCATCATAAAAACCACGTTCAACACTAAATTCCGGCTCGGCCACCAGCCCGATGTAACCACCGACATTTTCCGCTCCCGGCGTGGGCTGATCAAAATAGTTGCTGTTATTTGTGGCATCGGGATAGCGACCAAAAGAAATATCGCTGATCTGCCAGCCATAGACGACACTGTCGATCAGAGTACCGCCGTCGCTGGTGAACAAACCAATCTCCTCCCCGGTATTCTCGAGACCGAAATCCAGATGCAGCGGTCCTTGCTCCGGCTGGCCATCTGCCCAAAGCAAAAGATAACCCTGTGGGCTGATAGTGGTCTCGCCGGGAGAATCACTCGGAATCTGCCATTTCGTAGGCTCAGACAAATCATCGGTCAGATACATACCGCCAATATCAACAGATATCTCCTTGGGATTATAGATTTCGATCCAGTCATCATACTCACCATGATCGTCCTGACGGATACTGACATTGCTTGCCATCGACTCATTGATTTTCAGATTAACCGAATCGAGCCAGTTGGCCGACAGTACGCCGAAATCAGCCATATCGACGCCATCGCCTCCGCCGACCAGATCGGCGCAATCATCCGGATGACCCACACAACCTGGCCCATCCAGCCACTGACCGGCAAAAATTTCCAAATCGTCTAAACCCACCGCCCAGTCGCCGGTCAAGTCACCCGCTGGAGCCTCGAGAGCGCCTGGGCTGGTCGTGAAATGCCATGGATCACCGGGGGCAATCATCTGCGTACCGATATATTCGTCAACACGCCAGTGGTACGTAGTCAACTCTTCAGGTGTCGCCAGGCCCATATATTGGCAGGCGGAAACCTCGTCAATATAACTCAGGGGAAACGTGGTGCCGGCATAGACCTTATACGAATCGGCAAAGACATCACCCGTCCAGCTCAAATCGACAGTAAAACCGGGGACATTCTCCTGACCGTTTCCCGGCACAGGATCGCTAGCCTTGCCCCCGGTGGTAAAGGTCCAGGGGTTTCCTGTATAGACATCAATGCCAATATGTACATCCACCCGCCAGTAATATACAGTGGCATAGTCCAGATCGGGATCATAACCGATAGAACCGCTGCCGAATAGTTTTTGCGTAGCGGGACCAAGATCGGGATCGGTTGAACTGAAGTAAAGATCGTATGTAGGATCGCCCTGGGATGGCCCCGTCCAGCTTAGAGTCTGACCCAAAGCAATATGTCCCGATTCATTTGCCGGGACCGGGTCATTGGCCTGGAGCGTGACTTCGTAGCTAAACGATACGTCGTCGAATTGGGTTTGGCTGCCGATAGCGTTGCGGCCGACCCCCAACACAATCGTCATAGCCTGCCCAACATAGCTGCTAAGGTCGGCAACGTCATAAGTCCTGGTAAATTCCTGCCACCCACTGGTCAAAGCCGGAGACACCGAGGAAGTCGGCGTGACTAATGCTCCATCTGCAAACAGTTCTAATACCACAGGAGTCGCACCGGTACCCTCGCCCCGAGCGTACATCGAAAGCGTATAGATGGAGTTGCTTAGGATGGTTCCGAGAGATTCATCCGAGGTGATCAGCCCACCGGCCGCATTGCCCCAGCCGCTGCCGTTGACACAGTAGCAATTTAACCCACCCGGGCTAAGATTGTTTACGTTTGCCACACAACCCTGAAGGTTTCCAGTAGTCTGGTCCCGTCCGTATGTACCGCCAAGAGCGATCCAACCATCCCTGTCATACCCGAGCCACCCGACAACATCGGCGTCGTAGCCGGTGCTTGTATCGGAAAACTTGTATGTTCCGCTATCTATCGGGCAATCTGGTCCTACGCCCTGCGTCCAGGCCCCACCCGCAGGTAGCAGGATTCCGGTAATCATAGTCCCCGGTTTGTAAATCAATTCAAAATCGCCGTTGAGCACGGTAACCGTAGCCGCCCCAACCTGGCCGATGCCCGTGGCGAACATCACCACAGCTACGATAGCCAAAACATTCTTTCTATGCATAACAGTCATACTCCCTACGCATCATTGGAATGCTTCCCAGGTGGGTACTTTCCTTCCCTTGCTTATTCAATTTCTCGGCAACTTTGCGGATCAGCATACTCTGGGGCTGGATCTACCAGTTTAGACTTATTCTACCAGATTATAGCCCAAATTGCAATGATTTTCCAACCCACCCCTAAAATCCAACCACCCCACCTCAGACAGCCAAATCCCTCCACTGTCAGGCAAATTACATCCCCAATTCAACCGATTACTGATTATTTTCCCTTTTTCCCCAGTTAAAACGCCGGCATCGATCTTGATCTATTGTGAAAGGACGAACTCGGCGAGATCGGCGATTTGTTCTGCGGTCAATTTAGAGGTCACGCCATGACGGTCGTTCTGATTATATTTTGTGAGAACTTCCTCTATTGTCGCAGCCCGGCCATCATAGAGGTATGGAGCCGTCCGCCATACTTCGACCAGGGTCGGAGTATCGAAGGCCTGATTTTGGTTCAGGCCCTTTCCAGTTCCTATATCGTATTTTTGTAAATCTGTGTAGAGTGGTCCGCTATGGCATGAAGCGCATCCCGCCTCGGCGAATATCTTTTGTCCCCGCTCGGCTGCCGGGCTGAGATGATGATCGACACGATATGGGCTTGTGACCGGTTCCAGCGATTTGAGATATTCGTCAATTGCCGCAGCGTCATCTTCCGGACACACTGACAGGAGAATATGCCTAAAGCCTGACCGTACGGCATCCTCGGCATTTTCGCGAATTCCACTAATCATGGCCGGCGGGGTTTTGTGCGACAGGAGCAGGCTCTTGGTGTTTTTTGGATTGCCGATTCCATCGTTGAGCAGATCCCAGTTTAATCCGTCGAGCCGTCCATCTCCAGGATGACAGCTTGCACAACTCTGCCATTGTTGAAAGCAGGTCGTCGCATCATTAAACAACATCTCGCCTTTACGAACAGCCGTCATCGGGTTCTGCGGGCCTGGAAGCAATGATCGAGCGCGGCATCGCGCTTTTGAATCTACATTCACTATCGCAAGGCTGTCACTGAAGTATTCAGCCACATACGCCTTCGTGCCGACTATAGCCAGACCGCGAGGACCGTTTCCGGTCAGCTTTATCCGCCAGCGTAGTCCGAACAGAAACGACAAATCATTGGGCACATCGCCGGGGGAGGAGATAACATCTGAAACCTTATTGCCCGCAGCCGCCATGGTTAATTTATCATGCAGCCCTTCACGGTCGATCACGCTGATCTCATGCGTACCGGCGTGCGCCACACAGATATATTTACCGTCGCCGCTACAGGCGACTCCCCACGGATTGGCCGCGCCCAAATGCACGTCGTCCAGCAATACCGTATTCAAAAGTTTCTCACTCTTGACGTCTATCACGCTCAGCGCATTGGTATTCATCCAGCCACGTTCGAGTTGAGTGGTCGGAAGCTGATAGCGGGCCAGAATGTGAGTGACGTACACATACCGGCCGTCAGGCGAAACGCAGATCCCTCGCACGTCGGTAGAGCCGTTGGGAAGCTGGATATTGACCCTAACCTTGTTGGTAACTGTCTCGATAACAGAAACAACGGCTGCTACGTAATCGCCGTCCGCCACGCCGGCCGGCAGTAAGTTAGCCACGAAAAGATTTTTCCCGTCAGAAGTAATTACCGCACCGACCGGCTCACGCATGACAGGAACCTTTGCGACTTCCGCCATCACAACAAGGTCAATCACCGATATATTATTATCGAACTGATTGCAAACGTACAGTTTATTACCATCGGGACTAAGAACCGGCCCCGTCGGGGTATGGCCTGCCTTTATGCTGCCGACAAGCTTACCTTTGTTCAAATCAAAAACGACTACCTTACCGGAGGGTGAAGCGCCAGTCACATACAGCCTTGAGTTGTCGCGGGCCAAAGCCAGCCCGCTGGGTTGCTCAGTCATGGCAAAAGTGCGGACTACCGTTTCCGTCGCCACATCAAAAACCGCAATTTGCCGCCCTGTCGTTTCGGCAATGTAGAGGGTACCGCCGTCACTGTCGGCAGCCAGGGCCACAGGAGAAAGATAGGGTTCCTCAACTGACGCTCTCGGCTGAGCGAAAGCCACAACATCGTAAATCGTGCTTACGAATAATACTGTGAAAAATATTGTTGCTTTCTTCATAACCGCCTTTATCGACTTCATTTTTAGCTTCTCCCACTTTCAAAAAAACCATTTTTCGCAACAGATACTGTGTTAGTCACTTTTGGACGGCTTGGCAACTAAAATTATATGACCCAACCCACCCAAAAAACAGCTTTTTTCCTCTTTCTTCCTCCCCCTCGTGCCTAGTGCCTGTTGCCTTCCACCTTGACAACCCCAATAAGCCTTCCTATTTCGCCAAACCCCGACAGTAAGGAAGGGAAAAATTCCCAGCGATATATTTTATCGACAAGTTCCGCTGCCACCCGTGTCTGTCCGTGTCTGTCCTCTTACCCCACGCGAAATCTTGCAAGCCACCCCCGCCATCTTCTCCGCCATTGTGAAGGAGCAAAGCGACTGCGCGGCAATCTCAAACTCTACATCGCCATTCCACCCGAATTAACGACGAACGCAACTTACACAAACTCGCATCGACTGACATATTAATGGCCTTGCCCCCGTCCTTGTTCGTCCGTGTTGGTCCTCTTAGCCCATGCGGACTCTCTGGTAGGGTGTACCCTTAGCCCACGCGGACTTTTACATGTCACCCCCGCGAACAACTGTCACCCCTGCGAAGGCAGGACACGAAGCGAAGCCCATTCCCGCGATAGCGAATCCGTCTTCCGACCGCGTAGCAGTCGAATATGCATAGCCGTCGTCTCGCCGGCAATATCCAATACAAACAGCCGTTGCATTCTATTTGGCCGATTGTTCTTTCATTTGTGCCAGCCAGTCATACAAACTGTTGATAAATTCTTTCCATTCTTCAGGGCTGACTTCTTTTCGCAACTGCTCATCTTCGAGCCAAACTTTCTCAAGCCAGTCTAGCGATTCCTCAACCAGCTTGATTTCTTCCCAAACAGTCATCACGTGTGGAGGTCTGGTTTTGTACCATTTATCGAGCTTAGCCTGTTCGATCTGTTCGTCAGTCATGGCCGCAGCAGCCATAGCTTTATCCATACCGCCGTCCATCCCCATCATCATCAAGGTATCAGGCGAGAACCAGCACGCCTCCCATAGCCATTTCTCATCGTCTTCGTAGCAGACAAGCGCGTTCAGGTCAGCGAGGTCTATTTGCCCATTTTCAACCAGATCATATTTTTGGTAGGTATCGATCCAGTTCAGATCCTCATCATCTTTGAGCCAGGCGTCAGCCATTCCCGAGAAATCATGCAGGTTGATAATTCCGTCGGCATTGAAGTCCCATTCGTCGTAAACATCCCCGCACGCCACCTCATCGGCGCCCATATCGACAATTGCGCTGCCGATCCCGGTCCAATTGATGATGCGATCATCACCGTCAATATCTTTCTCACCAACTCCGTTGGGGGTCAACATTCGTATTATCGCCTATGTCGATACAAGGGGAGTTTGGGGCGAGGTGGATGACGTAAGTTGTTATTTTTGGTTGTGGGGAATTGATGTAAGTGCTTATTTTACGTTGTTGGAATTGATGTAAGTGCTTATTTTTGCGTAACGATTGTAACGATTAGGTAAGATAGGTAAGAAAAAAGTGTGAAATTCGGCGAAATTTGGATGAATTCTGATGAAAAGTGATGTGGTTTGGACCCTGTTTGCACTATGTTTGTACCTAGTTTGTACCTACTTTGTACCCACTTCTTGCAAGTTTTGATGTTAAGATAGGTAAGATTAACCACAGGGGCACAGAGGCACAGAGAAGAAGTCAGAAGACAGATTTCAGATTTGAGAAGACAGAAGGAAAGAGGGCGGACCAGTTGGGGGAGGGGTAGAAGTTAGAAGTCAGAAGGGAAGAGGGCGGACCAGTTGGGGAGATGGGGGGGAAGTCAGAGGTCAGATTTGAGATTTGAGAAGTCAGAG
>CAZICK010000092.1:0-14108 GCA_964537505.1 uncultured Pirellulales bacterium | reverse complement strand
CGTTGAAGTACATCAACGGAACTTCCAATCGAGCCGCCAATGCCGAAGCGCACAGCGCATTCTCATAATCGCCATCGCCCACCAGCACAACATAGCTTGTCGTCGTCCAGAAAGTCTGTGCGAGATCACAAGCCACCTCGTTCAGTGAACCGCTGGTATCGATCGTGTAGATATTTTCCGGGTTGTATAGTGTCAGATAATGGGTTATTTCCTCAAGTATTGTTCCAGACTCATCCAGGGCGATCACCGACGGTCCACCCGTATTGACGGCAGCCGACGCCGGCACAGCCGCCAGGTAGGCAAACTCTTTCCAACTGGCGACAGTAGCGGGAATCGGCACCAAAAAAGTGTTCCTGCCCGCGACTGGCGGCTCCATGGTAGTAAAGCTCCAGACCTCGCCGGTGGTGGTACCCAGGGTGTTAACCTGGTCGATACGCCAGTAGTAGGTCGTCTCGGCATTCAGTATGCCCGCGTTGAAAGTAGTCTCGACTTGATTACCTTGGAATTCGCCGCTATCCGGTGTCGGGTCCGTACCGAAATACACATTGCTGGACTCCGCGTCAAATCCGGCGGTCCAGCTCAAAATCACGTCTGCACCGGTCCAGACGCTTGTCACGCCGTTCATCGGCTTGGGATCACTGGCCTGGCCCGGCGGACTGGGAACGTAATATCTAAGCGATACATCGTCAAAGTGGGATTGGGTGCCGCTGGCATTACGGCCGACCCCTAACACAATCGTCAGAGCCTGGCCAACATAGCTGCTAAGGCTCGTAGCGTCGTATGTCCTGGAGAATTCCTGAAAGCCACCGCTCAAAGTCGGCCACACCGAGGAAGTCGGTGTCAATACTACTCCGTTGGCCAACAGATTGAGTACCACAGGAGTCGCACTGCCATTGGCATACATCGAAAGTATATAGGTGGAATTGCCCTGGATGTTGCCGACAGAGGCCGCCGAGACAATCAGCCCACCGGCCGGATTGCTCCAGCCGCCGCCGTTGGCCAGGTAGCAATAAGCCCCGCCCGAGGTATGGTTGTTTCCGGTTGAGACGGAACCCTGAAGATTCCCGGTAGTCTGGTCCCGGCCGTATGTACCGCCCCAGGCAATCCACCCAGCCCTGTCGTACCCGAGCCATCCGGGGATGTCGGCCAGGGTGCCGGTGGTTTGATCGGAGAAGGTGTACAGTCCACTATCTATGGGGCAATCCGGTCCTACGCCCTGCGTCCAATCTGTTATGGTCGCGGTGATTGTGGTTGAGTTCGGTTTGTAAATCGTCTCAAAAGCACAATTTGGCACGGGCACATCGACCATCTCTACCGCCTGAACCTGACCAATCGCCGAGGCGAGCATCGCCACGGCTACGATAGTCAAAATCCTTGTTCTACACATAATAGTCATACTCCTATAAATTACTGTTATTGGCTTACTTTTGGTGTTGGCGTTACTTTTCAGATAGATATTAGAGTCAGGTAGGCATTTTCCTCCCTTGCTTACTCAATTTCTCAACAACTTTGCGGATCAAACACCCACCCACAGGCCAGATATACGATCCTGAACCTATTCTATCAAATTGTAGCCCCAATTGCAACTTTTTTCCACCTCAACTTCAAATCCTAACAATCATCCCCCCCCATGCCCCATCCGCTCCCGCGTTTTTAGTCGATAGCTTATACTTTGCTGATAGCATTGAAACGGCTGAGACTCAAAGGCACGGACTCTGCCAAAGCCCAATGCTCCACCACCCCAAAATCGCTCACCAGACCGGTCCGTGAGAAATGTGAGCCAAAAGCCTGGACCTTTGGACGCAATAATTATAGGTTTTTCTACCCCAAAATTCAGGTTTTCCCTCGTGGCGAAAAAAATAATATCTACCGATAATGCCAACAGTGAGGTAGTTGTTCACTGATATTGACGAAAATGAGAGGCGATTGGCTTCTAGCATAGGACATAAATGTAATCTGTTTCGCAAATACGCAAGTTATGCTTGATATGGCGGTCCGACTCCCACCCCCCTACAAAAGCCTCCGACCTTAGGGCTGCCATATCTTGCATTTTTTTGCATTCGGTCGATTCAGACAACTGCAAAAAGATACTGGCGTCACAAAAAATGCTGACGCCACATCTTCTAATCACACTGACCATGCCAGGCATATTTCTTGGAATCCTTTGACTTACCACGGTAAACGTAGTCGGCTTTTCCCTCGAAATCACCCAACTCACCTGAAATTCTTGTCATGGTAAGCCCAAATTCAAATTCGTCGTCTGGCTCCACATCCCAGGCCTCGATATCGGCATATTTGACATCAATTTTGAAGGTGCCTTTTTCAAAATCGAACACCGCGTCAACAATCGGACCGAAATTCTCCAATTTGCCGAATTCATCACCGCCGTTGTTATAAACAATAACATCTGGATCAAGTTTATGCTTTTTGATCGTATATATCTCCTTGTCTTGCTCGGAAACGATCACCTGGTTCGTAACCGTTTTGTATTCACCCGGTACGCTGTCAGGCTCGATAACCTCTTCAAAGGCCCCAACTTCAAAAGACAGAAATTCCGATCCCAAACTTAACTGGAAATTCGGGTCGCTCATATCGATCCGGGCCTGTAAAGACAATTCGCCTGCTATGGAAAGTGACCCGTTTTTGCGAAAATACTCGGCTTGTCCGCAAATCTCTTCTCTGGTTTCCTTGTGAAATTCAAACCGCCCCTTGTCGATGCGCATCCGGTCGGCATAACCACAAAGCAACTGTATAGGAATGGGTTTGGAGCCATTGATAACATCATAACCGGCCCCCGGCCCGATACCGGCGGACAGATATTCTTCCACGCTCTCGGCCGCCACAGCGATCCCCAGATAATCTCCTGCTTCCATCTCCAATATCACCGGACTGCTCAGACCGGTAAGATCGGCATTTCTTGCTGTCAGAAAAAAACTGCTTTCGTTCAAATCAAACTTGAAGAGAAAAAACCTTCCAGAATTGTCTTCGCAACTGAACTTGCCTCCAGCCATATCTCCATAATCAAAAGGCACATCCTCCAGATATACCGGATTTTCGTCTTCAAGGTTGTAAATGCGTATTCTTATAGCCTGGGCGACTTCTATACCCGTCGAAAAACCCTCGAACAACGAACCGGACATCGCAATAGAATCCAACGGCCAGTCTCTGTCTTTACCTGCGGTTATTTTACATTTCGTAATATCGAATATCTCCGGTGGAATATCCGGTTTTGCCTCATATTCGATCCCCACCGTTTGATTCGAATTTACTCTCACATAATTGACGGTGGACGTGGAACTGTCATCTGCTGTGCCGCTCCACGCCTTGAGACGAAACCCTTCTTCGGGTATCGCCGTCAGTTTCACCATCATCCCCGCACCGTACATTCCGCCATCCGGTTCCAGCTCTACGCTGCCACCGCCCGCCACCTCCACCGACAGCTCATACTGTTGCGAACCGCCCGTGTATATCGACAGTCCAGGCCCCACCGCCAAAGCGATCGACTCCCAGGGGACGAGTTTATAGTTAGAACTGCTCCCGCCCGAATTGCGGTTGTCATGGGCCACGAACAATCCGTTGGAAAACGCCGGTCCCAAATAGGCGCCGACCACATCGATACCGTCTGTTTCGGAACAACCGTCGATGCCCAGACCGGGATTGCCGACAACCTTGAAGGTCCCTATGTATTCGTTACCCGCCTGCCGATCGTATATCACGAATGTGGCGTTTCCCTGGCTCGACGCTATCAAGTAACCTGTTTCCCACTCGCCGTAGTAAATGGTCAGTCCCTCCACGTCCGCAACCAGGTGCCCGCCTGTCCCTGTTTTGCCTATCAGTCTGCCCGATGTGCCGTCCGTCGGCTCAGCCGGGTATCTCCATATTCCTTTGCCCTCCTGGGCAATATAAAGCACACCATATTCGTCGTCCGCCACGCATCCTTCGGTCTTGCCGCCCACCTCAAAACTGCGTACCAGCACCGCTGCTACCTTACCGTTGCCGTCGTCATATAGCTCCCACTGTTCAACTTCACCTTTTAACGAGTTGACAATAAAATAATATTTACCCGTAATCGAACTGTGATACATACACGAACCGTAAACACCTATCCCAGTATAGAGCGAACCCGCGGCAACATCCTCAAGCTCACCGCCGACGGGATCGACCTTGTAAACCGCGATGCTGTTGTCGGTCCGATTGCCGGCCGCGACCAGATCGACCGGCCCGCCGGCCCGCGGGAAATCGTAGCGCAGATCGACGTTGTTTATACTGCCGATACCGACAAACTGAATCTCCTGACCGTCGAGACCAAAAACATGCAGTCCTCCGCTCTTGGCCTTGCTTACACCTATTATCGTACTCAGACTCGCATCGACGGGATGAACCCAGATAGCTATATCGTCTGCCTTGTCACCCGTACCCCGCACACACTCGGTCTCTACCGTCGGCAGAACCGCCGCCACCACCCCCGCACACAATTCCCCGGCTGCCACCCCCCCCCCACCCATCACCAGAATAATAATGATCCCTTTGCGCATACTGACATTCTATCCACTAACCCCTCAAAAGTCAATTTGCCAGCAAACTTGCCCCCACAAAAGCGGGTAATGTGGCGAAAAAGATCACAGAAGAGAATCTATGAAATCTTCTCCTTTTGCTCTCCTGTTAGTTTGAAGAGCCTATCGTCAAGGTAGTGAAATTCATCGGCAATGATAGGCAAGTCTTTGTTTAATCCCCTGGATAAGGCCATTACAAAAACCTGCTTCCCCCTTTGCATTACTGTTTTGACAAGAGGGACAAAATCACCGTCACCAGAAATCAGGACAACGCTGTCAAGGTTGTCATTAGCAGTATGTATAAGCATATCAATTGTGAAGTTAACATCAACAGCCTTTGCCTTTTCTTTTTGTGTACGTTTTTTGAAAAGGCGGGGGTTTAGGAATCCGCATAGTTGCTCCGGGTGACCAAGACCACTATATTGATTACCACCACCGCCAGGTTTGTAACGAATTCCAGTGTAATTGTATCTAATCTTGTGGATGTCTTCGCTTAGGGCAAGTATTTTGTCTTCATCGCCAACAGCAGAGGTGTAGTAGCTTATTCGTACTATGTCTGCGATAACACCGTGCATTATATCACCATGCCATACATATACGTTATTCTCATGCTTTATAGCGTTTAGAGGCTCATAACCATTCTTTAGCATATCTTGATAACGAAAGACAAGGTTTTCACCGTCTATGAAAAACATTGTTCTGCCGAATCTTAGGTTTGACATAATACAACGTTCCTTTTCAACCAATCGGCTACGCCGCTAAGATGACTGGTTAGGGGCTTTGGGTTGTGTTTTTTCCTTCATGGCGGTGGAATATTCATAGAGAAACTTGAGGATCATTTCGATGAATGTAATTAACTCTTTTGCATCCTCTGCCTGCATGATTTTAATTTCGTGGTTTGCTTTATTGCCCATGCTTCGGATGTGATCGACCCATGCTTCGCTTTCCGGGGGTACGAAGTGTTTTTCCACAAGATAATTGACATATTGTTGGAAATGCTGTCCTTCGTCTGCGCCTTTGTTAACTGCAATGTGCATAAGTAATGTCCTACAACACATTACTGCTGCGGTATAGCATCCCGCCGCCGTAGCCCCTCTGGCTTCATTATATAAGGCATTTATCGATCGCTCTGGAATATGCTTAACGGAGTTTCCAAAGACAACGCCTGGATATTGCCCACCGTTTGGGTGAAAAAAGGTCGGACAATTACATTTATGGCAAATGTAAACGTAAGCAGCCACTTCTTCTCTAGTTCCGCCACGTGTTGATACGGTTCTACTTCCAAAATATCCTTTCTCTGACGCGACCTGATTTCCACAGTACCCGCAACAGTAACTTTTCGATGCGATTTCCTGAACTTTTTCCCAGTTAATTTCCATGGTATTTCAATATAGTACCCCATGTTTTGCCCGTCAAGAAAAATCTTGAGTAACCAGCTATTTCTGGCTTTGGTCGAGGTTAATTGACTGGCAAGCGGTCAGTTCTGGTCGGATAGGACCTCTTTTACCAGCCGGTCGGGGCTGGAAACGGAGACGCAACTAGTTTTTTTGGAAACATGGGGACACCCACCTGGTTGGTGTGGGCTTTGGCGTCCACCCACTTCCTTCAAAATGTATTCTTGATTCCCTTATGCCTTTAAAAACCTTAATTTACCAAAGGCAAATCAGATAAAAACAGGTGTAAACAATTAAATGCGTTTGTCCAATTCCAACTGAGGCAATACACTTTATAATTATGCCGGTTGCTATAATGCGATAAACTCCAGCCTCGTAAAAGGCTGATCTTGAACTATTTCCTACCAACTTTATTGGATGAGAACCAAAAAGGAAAATTACGAAAAGAACCCGACAAGTTGCTCCAATTTATTCAGCCACTCATTAAAGGGAGCCTCTAAAAATTGCTTTTGTCACGAGAACGAGCGAAATTTTCGTCAGCGAGGCAGAGGTCAAAAATCGCCGCAGGCGTAGTTGTAACTACGTTGAGGACGATTTTTGGCCGATAACGATGCTGACGCAGATATAGTTTTACCCATAGCAACCTTACGATAACCTCTTTTTAGGCATTCCAGTCTTTTTGATGGAGATGTGTCGGGCCCATCGTTAATTTCTTCTGGATTGCCGAATTCATTAAGAATATCTTGCCCTCTCAACAATTTCCGCTTTTCTGGCGGCGGCAAGCCTGGCATCCCGTTGAGCATGGATTATTTCAGCTCAGCCCTGGAGTTTGTCTTTCGGGGTTACACTACCCCAGTCAGTCAACCATGGCGAAGATGATATTGCGAAGGTCGATCTGCCAAAGGGCGTCGTAGGTTTTAACAAGATGATCCCATTTAGTCTGGCGGGTAGGGATGAGTTTCACCGGATCGTCCAGGTTGCGCCCCTGCTGATCGAGAACTTCCAATACTGCCCGGCCGAGACGAGCGAACTCGGGTTCCCCTTCCAACACCGTTCCTTGTTCCACTGAATGCGTTATTATTATGTTCTGTTCAGAGCCAATCTGCACCTGACATGCCCCATCCGGCAGGGTGGTCAGATATAAAAGCAGAGGTTCCATTTCCATCTGCTCAACCAGGGTTATCTGCTGTGGCAATTCAGCCGGCAGAAAGCCTTCCTTCGACCGAAAGTTTACCGCCAGAAGAAAAAACACAAGCAACAGGAACACCACGTCGATCATCGGCACCATGTGCAGTTGCATCCGTGGCTGTACCTGCCGACGCAGGCGCAATGGACGATGCGTCAATCGCTCATGAGTTTGCAACTTTTCTTCTTCGTGACTCATTTAATGTTTTTCAAAATGCAACGCCATTCCACCAGGCCGGCGCCACTGACAAATGTTACGCACTTTGTCTGTTGCCCCTGCGCCTACCAGCGGTCGGTGCGGAACGGCGAGGCAGGCAGCTTCTCTTTGTTTATCAGGTTGGGCTGAGCCATTTCGTCCCAGCCGAACCGTACCGCCACCGGCACGCTAACCTGCTCACTGTGAACAACAACCGTATCGCCGTCGATTTCCGCCTGAGCCTTGACAAACTTCTTGTCGGACCCGGCGATCTCGAACCAGTCCAGTTCCTTACCGTCCAGGCTCGTCAGACCGCTGCCGACGTAGTCAAACCGAACGCGAACCTTCTGGCCTTCCACAGTCATCGACTTGTAGATCGGTCCGGAATACACAAGGTCCTTGCATTGATATGTCTTGGCCAAAGCCCAAAGGGCCAAACGTTTACCGACGTCCTGTTTGTTGATCGGATGAATATCCTGCAGGTTATCGACCGTATCGGTAATTACCGCCATACCGGTATTCGGTATCGACATCGCCGCGACCTGCGCCTCCCATAGCCTGGGCAGTCTTTCCGGTTCGTCGGCTTGGCCATAGCGGAACGGTGCCAACTGCACATAATAAAACGGAAAATCGCCCTGCCCCCAGACCTTCCGCCACCCGCCGATCAGGGCCTTCATCTTCTCATAGTACAGCATACCATCACTGGCATTCGCTTCTCCCTGATACCAGATCACGCCGCGAATCGCCAGCGGAACCAACGGATGTATCATACCATTATAAAGCGATGTAGGACGATTCGGCGATCCGTCGGGGCACAGCGGATGCGCCGGCAGAACCGGCGGCAGCGGAATCGTCTGGCCTTGTTTCAAAGCCCGGTTCGATCTCCGCATCCAGTCTTTGTACTGACCGAACACCATTCCTATTGTCCTGCCATAATCCGCATCGGCCTTCTTAATCGTTTCCGTTATATCGCCAAGCGTATCAACCAGGGTGAATCCTACCGGTGGAGTCCAGCTTTCGATCATGGTTCCGCCCCAGCTCGCATTGATCAGTCCGATCGGCACGTCAAGCTCTTTGTGAAGCTCGCGCCCGAAAAAGTAACCGGTCGCTGAAAAATCTCCCCAGTCGCCGCGACCTATCGTATCAGGCTTACATACCTTCCAACTGCTTTGAGTAATGTCGAAAATCGGCTGGCCGGACGCCTCCTGGCGAACCTGAAACAATCGGATTTGCGGATAGTCAGCCTCGGCTCTCTCCTGTTTACCGTTCTTTACTGTTCCGACGCCCATCTCCATGTTCGATTGACCTGAACATATCCAGACGTCGCCGACCAGGATATTTGTCAACTCGATGCTGTTCTTACCGCTTATCGTAATCTTGTGAGGACCGCCAACCTTCATCGCCGGCAGATTGACCATCCATTTCCCGTAATCGTCGGTTTTGGTGGAAACCTGGTGATCCGCCAGTTTGACGGTGACCGACTCGCCCGGATCGGCCCACCCCCAGATCGGCACCGGCATATCACGCTGCAATACCATCTCAGACCCGACCACGCTCGGCAGTCTGACATCCGACAAAATAGGTGATGCCCACCCAATCAGTAAACCTAAAATTGCTGCAACTACCAAATGTTTGACTCTGTTCATGTCAGCCCCTTTCTAAAAAAATTGTTGATGGGTTCTCGTTTCTGACACCTTAATACTCATAACCTTCTTCCCTTTTCTTTCTTGCTAGTGCTTCGTGCCTCGTGTCCTTCCGTCTTGTTCGCCGCGGAAGGCGGCCAATTGTACTCTCGTTATTTGCGCACCGGCCAGGGCAATCAGCGCCTGCTGAACGTCACCGTAAGTAAGGTCCTTGTCCGCCCGCAAATGTACCAAAGGGACCGTTTTACGGCCGGCCTCGGCGGCGATCCGCTTGGTCATCTCAGCTATCAGCAGGCCCGGATTCTGTTGATACCGCCAATCAGCCGGATCAAACTGATGTGACCGTACCGCATAAAGAACCGACCCTGATGAAACATCAGCGTCAGACCCCCCCGCCAAATCGGCCGGTTGCTCGTCGGCGAAGGGCTTGGGAAAGACCGAAACCGTAATGGCCCCGGAATCAAGCTGCTCGGTCACAATGGCATTGACGCAGTCATCGGGCACAACGAGTTTGTAATTTTCCTGCACGATAAACTGACAGATCAGCATAAAAAAAATAATCAGCAGAAACACCACATCGATCATAGGAGTCATGTTAAACTGTGGCGTACAGGAAAATCGCGATAAAGATTTATTTTTTCTCATAGTCCTGTCGTTCTTCGTGAATTAAGAAGCAGCCTTGGCATCCACATCGCGGAGTAGTTCTTCTGCGGTAACGCTCACTTCCGCGGCCAGCGAATCGATGCGGTTACGCAAAAAACCGTAGGTCGCCAGGGCCGGTATCGCCACAACCAGTCCCCACCAGGTTGTAACCAGGGCGACGGAAATCCCCCCCGCCAGATCGGCCGGTTCCGGCTGACCGCCGGCGTTGACGATACCCTGAAACGCATCGATCATGCCCCATACGGTACCAAAAAGACCGACCATGGGAGCCACATTACCGATAATATTGAGCCATTCTATTCGGCGCAGCAGCGTGGTAGTATCCTGCTCGATCATTTCGGCCATCGTGTTTTCCATTGCTCCGCGACCGTTTTTCAGCTCCGCCAGTCCAACATATAGTGTTCGCGACAGAAAGCTGCCTTCGGTCCGGAGGAACTCTTGCGCCTCGGACAAATCGCCATCGGCCAAAGAGTCATGGACGCGGTTTATCACCGTCGTCGGCAACAGTTTACCGCGACGCAGCAGAAGAAAATACTGGATGATAAGACCGATCGTAACCACCGAAAGCGGCAAAAGCACCACCCAGACCAGCCAACCGCCGGCGACAAAAAACTTATGCAGGCCGCTAACACTATGTTCAGCGGAAGCCACCTGCCCGGCCCATAACGGGCTGGCCGTCACACCAACAAAAAACACAATCACACAACTACACGCTATTAACTTTGCTTGCTTCATTTTGGTAGTTTCCATTATCCTTACCCAAGTTGGTATAGTCAAAAACCTCGATATTCATTTCCGCTGTGGGCCAACTGTTCATCACTGACAAAGCGATACTGTCCGTTATAGGTCTCGGCCAGATTACGCAAAAATTCTTCATTATCCCGATTGCCGCAGGCGATAACATTAATTACCGCCGGATATTTTCGTTTATCCTGCATCCTTTTGACGGCCTGGAGCACTTGTTGATGGTCATATTCTCCATCAGTCAGCAGATAAATCAATTGCACCTCGCTGCCGTCGAACCCCTTAGCGGCGAATGCTTCTTGCAGAGCGCCGACCACTCCCTGCCACGCGGCCGTACTATCGCTGACGCTGGTCAGTCTGACTTCTTTACTGGCGATAAATGACATAGCTTTTTGGCGGCTGGCGGCGCCTGCCCTCAACATCCCTTTGGGGCTGAGCTGTTTAGGATTACCTCCGGCGAAAAAAATCACGTTGAAATACTGACCCGGCCCGAGCTTGCCGATAGCGCCTTTTAATTCGTTTCGGACATAATCGAACGCGATAACCATACTGCCCGAACAGTCCACCACGAAACAGATACGATTAGCACTACCGCGTGTGCCGCAGAAACTGCTCTGATAAGTTTGCTTGCCGACGTATCTGCCTTGCGATTGGCCGGCGTTGGAATAACCTTTCGAGACAACAGCTATACTCTCGGCTGACTGAGACGCCGGCACCGCTTCCTGGGGCACTTGGAGCACTGTGGTCAGATCCGCGATTCCCGCCGCGGGCTTATCGACAAGTTCCTGTTCGAGTTGTTCGTAGCTCATCGGATCCACATCGAGCGGATCGACAATCGGCTGCAATATCGCCTCGGGCGACTCTTTAGCCTTATCCACCGGCCCCGAGGCTGGCCCCCAGCCAACCAAAAACCCCACAATAATCGCACCATGGACCAGAAGGGAAATTCCAAAACCAGCCACGCCGGTCTTATTAAGCTCTCCAGCCATCGCACCGCTGGCGGAGACGTACCGCGACGCCTGCCTTCCCGGAGCGTTTCTCCGAAAAGCCACATGGCACGCAAAAACTTGGCCGAGCTTTTTTATCATCTGCCTGGAATACTGTGCCTTGCCCCCGGCTGCGAGCCTGGGGTACCATCCTTGGTTACAACTTCTCCGATTGAGCCGCTGTAATCCACTGCAAATCAAAAGATTACAAAAATGCAGTCGAAAAAGCGACGCCCAATTGGCCGCGACAACTGTCTGTCAGAAATGGTTCTGGAAACCGGCAAACTGACTCTTAAATGAGGGCGGTGGGACTCGAACCCACGACCCACGGCTTAAAAGGCCGTTGCTCTACCAACTGAGCTACGCCCCCAGAAGAACTCACTTCTGGCATTTTTGGCCAACAACAACAATATCCATCAATCTCCACGCCAATGTACCGTTCAGCCAACGCAATGTCAAGAAAATTGAAAAACGCCCCAACAACCCGATTTTCCCGTTGTTTTTTGCGAAAAGCAATCGGAAACAGTAAGATATGCTGTACCGCTGGCGCCTAGCCTGCATTATGCTGTATCGCTGGCGAAGTCGAATTTATCTAGCGAGGATGAAGAAGTAGTGATTTCTTCTAAAGAATTGATTTATGAGACATTGGCGTTCAGACCGGTACCGCGCGTGCCTTATATGATCGAATTTACAATCCCGGCAAAGCGAAAGCTTCTTTCGTGTCCCGACGGCAGGGAGCTTTATAGTCGCCTTGATAATGACATAATTGCCTCGAAAGTTATAAAGATCGAATACGGTATTCGTAACGAGAAAGGCTTATATACAGATGAGTTTGGCGTCGTTTGGGACAGGAGCATTGATCCTGATATAGGTGTTCCGAAATCGACATCCACCCTGGAAAGTTTGTTGCAATATCCTATGCCGGACCCGGCAAACGAAAACCGATATGACCAACTCGAACAAAACCTGAAAAATCACCCGGATAAGTTCCATATCATGGCTTTCGATTTCGCTTTGTATGAGCGCGCATGGTCTCTCCGTGGTATGCAAAATCTCTTTATCGACCTTATTGACAGGCCCGATCTCGTTGAAGCATTGCTGGACAAAATATTGTGTTTTAATCTTGCTGTCATGGAAATCGGTTTAGAAAAATATCCCAAAGTTGACGGCGTCTACTTTGGCGATGACTTCGGCACCCAGACCGGATTGCAAATGGGAGCAAAACTGTGGACAGCAATTATCAAACCAAAACTTAAAAAACAATATGGTTTTGCCCGCCAGGCCGGGAAAAAAGTCTTTATTCACAGTTGCGGTAAAGTGCAGGAGCTTTTTGACGATTTTGTTGAGATTGGAGTGGATTGTTTTAATCCTTTCCAACCCGAGGTTATGGATGTACAAAGATGCCTTGACGAATATCACGGCCGATTAGCTTTCCACGGCGGGATAAGCACACAAAAACTACTGCCCTACGCCACTGTCATCGAAGTTGAGGCCCAGGTCGATAAATTGTTAAAAAAAGGACGGGATGGCGGCTACATAATATCACCCGCCCACGCCACACCTGGCGACGCGAAAACCCAGAACATCTGCGCAATGCTGCGTAAAATTCTGGGCCAGCCAACGAACCACTCCCTCTAGCGGCAAAATCCCAACCATACGCCGCCGTCTCGCCGGCAATCAATATACGCCAGGGGTGCCATGCCCCCCACGCTCGCATGGGCGTAGCCCCAAAATGCGCAAAATAAAGGCCGGCACAGGGATCTCGTACCCAGTGCCGGCCAGGAGGCTTGTATACTTCCGCAGAAGATTCAGATCCTGCGAAAGCACTTATATTATACCTGATGTACCCGCTTTTGTCAAGTACAAGTAATAATTTTTCTTCCCTATCCTTTTTCCCCCTCTCCAATCCAACGTCCAACCGTCAATTTCCCCCTCGTTTCTCACACCAAACATGACGAAAAAAGCACAAATGACGAAAAAAGCACAAAATTGTCCCGCAATTCACTTGACGCCCTTGGGCCTGCCATACTGCAAAATAGTCAAAGCACCCCCTTTATCATAGACAAGGCTTCCCGCAGTTATCGCAGAACTTCGCGTCAGCATCGTTCAGTTCTCCACAAATCCCGCAAGGCTTTGACTTCGTAATCGCTGCCCCGCACTCTTTACAGAACTTCGCCAAAACTTCGTTATCCGCATTGCACTTATGACATCGCAAAACACGCACTTCCGTCGCCCCGGCTCCACTCCGAAGCCCCTCATCGATCACAGCGGCAACATCACCGATCGCCTCCTTGGTACCATCAGCCATATAGTTGATCGCATCCTTACTAACAGGAGCAACCTCGTTCACCACATACCGTCCGATCGCCCCCATATACCCCAACATGCACATAATCCCGCCAACAGCCAAAAACGGCATACCCAAAGACGCACACCAAAAATAACGAGGCGGCCCAGAACCTCCAAACGCAGAGAAAAAACTCGCCATCCCGACAATGACAAATATCAAACCAACAAAAACAAAACAAGAACCAACAACACGAAGAACACCCCTCGCCCCAGTATGCTCAGAACCAATTTCCTTGGACATAACAAAAATACCTCCAAAAGGTAATAAACCGCGATATCCCAAATAATTCTACATCGCCAAAACAAAAATATCAACGAAACAATCACAACAACGCCGAAAAATTGGTTCCTCATAAGAATCTGTACAGAACACGAGGCTAAGAACTGCTGTATCC
>CAZICK010000091.1:0-14258 GCA_964537505.1 uncultured Pirellulales bacterium | reverse complement strand
CAAAATTAAAATGACCGAACCCCAAGCGAATTGCGACACAGCCTGTTCGCAGGGGTGACAGTTGTTCGCAGGGGTGACAGTTGTTCGCAGGGGTGACAGTTGTTCTCAGGGGTGACAGTTGTTCGTAGGGGTGACAGTTGTTCGCAGGAATGACAATTGTTGGCGGGGATGACAGGAGGGGGACAGGGCGGCTAAGCCACAACCCCCCTACCCCCCCGCAAGCGGGGGGAACATTGTAATTGATCCGTGCCTGAAAGCAAGCCACAAACCCCCTAACCCCCAGCAAGCGGGGGGAACATTGTAATTGATCCGTGCCTGAAAGCAAACCGCAACCCCCCTACCCCCCCGCAAGCGGGGGGAACATTGTAATTGATCCGTGCCTGAAAACAAGCCACAACCCCCCTACCACCCCGCAAGCGGGGGAGAATATTGTAATTGATCCGTGCCTGAAAGCAAGCCACAACCCCCCTACCCCCCCGCAAGCGGGGGGGACAGGCTTGTGGGTGATGTTGTCCGGCCCTATTTTTTACCAAATGTAAAACCATGACCGGACCCGTCGATGGTGATCGTATCGCCATCGGCGAATTCGCCCGCGAGCAGTTTCTGCGATAAGGCGTTTTCCAGTTTGTGCTGGATAGCGCGTTTCAACGGCCTGGCGCCGTAAGTGCTATCGTAACCTTCTTCCAACAGCAAATCCTTCGCGGCATCGGTTACCTCAAGGGATATGTCGCGTTGCCTGAGACGATCGCTCAGGTAGCCCAGTTGGATGTCAACAATCTGGCGTAACTGTTCCTTTTTCAGCGGATGGAAAATAATAGTCTCATCGATCCGGTTGAGAAATTCCGGGCGAAACACCCTCTTCAATGCTTCTCGTACGTGTGCTTCGATCTCCCATTCGGTCCCTTTATTCTCAGCCAATTCTTGTATTTGCGTACTAGCCAGATTGCTGGTCATAATGATAACGGTATTTTTAAAATCGACTGTTCGACCGTGCCCGTCAGTCAGTCGGCCATCGTCAAGTACCTGGAGCAGAACGTTGAAAACATCGCGATGCGCCTTTTCGATCTCGTCCATAAGAATGACACAGTACGGCCTGCGTCGCACCGTTTCAGTCAATCGGCCGCCTTCCTCATAACCGACATAACCAGGCGGCGCCCCGATCAACCTGGCGACGCTGTGCGGCTCCATAAACTCACTCATGTCGATACGTACCATAGCGCGTTCATCGTTAAACATATACTCCGCCAGCGCCTTAGACAACTCAGTCTTGCCCACGCCGGTCGGCCCCAGGAAAATAAAACTGCCAATAGGCCGATTCGGATCACCAAGTCCCGCGCGTCCACGGCGGATCGCGTCACTGACCGCGCGAACCGCTTCGGCCTGACCGACTATGCGTTTGCCGATATATTTTTCCATCTGCAGAAGTTTTTCTTTCTCGCCGGCCAACAGGCGTAAAATCGGTATGCCGGTCCACTTGGCAACTACCTGGGCAACTTCATCATCGGTGACTTCTTCCTTGACGAGACTATGCCCGTCGCGCCGCGATTCAGCTTGTCGTTGCTCTTCCTTCAACTGCTTTTCCAACTCCGCAATAGTACCGTAGCGCAGACGTGCCGCGGTCTCCAGATCGCCGCGTCGCGTAGCGTCTTCCAACTCGGTCTGGGCCTCGGCGATTTTTTCCTGCATTTCCTTGAGCTGGCGCAACTGCCCGGTCTCGTTTTCCCATTGGGCGGTGAGTTGGTGGTCCCGCTCACCCAACTCGGCCAACTGATGTTCAATTTTGGCCAGGCGATCACGGGAAGCATCGTCCGTCTCCTTTTTGAGAGCTTCACGCTCAATCTGCAACTGCATAATCCTGCGGCGAAGCTCGTCCAGTTCGCTCGGCAGTGAGTCATTTTCGATCCGCAGACGTGAAGCCGCTTCGTCTATCAGATCGATAGCCTTGTCCGGCAAAAAACGATCTGTAATATACCGGTCGCTCAGCGTCGCCGCCGCTACCAGCGCTCCGTCGGCGATGCGTATGCCGTGATGCGTATCATAACGATGTTTCAGACCGCGCAGGATGGCGATGGTATCTTCCACCGACGGCTCGGTCACCAAAATCGGCTGAAAACGCCGTTCAAGTGCAGCGTCTTTTTCGATGTATTTGCGGTATTCATCCAGGGTCGTGGCGCCGATACATCGCAACTGCCCGCGTGCCAAGGCCGGCTTCAATAAGTTGCCGGCATCGACAGCTCCCTCGGCTTTGCCGATACCCACTACCAGATGCAATTCGTCAATAAACAGGATGATTTGGCCGTCGGAATGGGTCACTTCTTCGAGCACGGCCTTTAGCCGATCCTCAAATTCACCACGAAACTTGGCGCCAGCGATAAGAGCACCCATGTCCAAACCGATAATACGCTTGCCACTGAGCATTGTGGGGATATCGCCGTTGACAATACGCTGTGCCAGCCCTTCAACGATAGCGGTTTTGCCAACGCCCGGCTCACCGATCAGTACCGGATTATTCTTGGTCCGCCGGCATAACACCTGCATACATCGACGTATTTCTTCGTCACGACCGATGACAGGGTCCAGTTTTCCTTTACGCGCCAGCTCGATCAGATCGATACCATAACGTGCCAAGGCCTGGTACTTTTCTTCTGGATTCTGATCGACCACACTGCGCCCGCCGCGAATTTCCTTCATCACTGAGAGAACATCCTGGCGTTTGACTGAATTGACGGTCAGAATCTCCTTGGCGGTACTATCGACCTCCAACATCGCCAACAGTAAGTGCTCGCTACTGATGTACTTATCGTTAAGCGAGTCGGCTTCGCCGGCGGCCTGAGCCATAACACGGTTCAAAGCAGCATCCCCTGTTAATTGCTGCGAGGAACCGCTGACTTTTGGTAACCGGTCGAGTTCACTTTCGACCATAGACTTAATCTGGTCCGCATTACAACCGATTTTTTCCAGGATCGGCACGACAACACCGCCCTTGTCCTCTCTGAGCATTGCTGCCAACAAATGCAGGGTGGTCAGGGTGGCGTGATTGCTGTTGGCGGCGATTTCCTGTGTGTCGGCGATCACCTGTTGGGCTTTAACTGTGAATTTGTCGAATCGCATATATCAACTCCTTTTCCCGGGCGAAATTGTGCCTGTACATAAGTATGGTATGGCTGTGTGTTCAATGGTTGCAAAAGCTGTGCCAATTGTGTGAGCGTGTGTAAGTGCTTATTTTTCAATAGGATAGTTACGATGATGGTTTGTTGGAATTGGCTTGTGCGGGGGTGGGTTACTGCCAAAATAGCAGGAATACAGGTGGTTGTGGCTGTGTGAGAGGGCTGTCAGGTTGGCATTGTTTGAGATGTCATTCTGTCAGTTTTGTCAGTATGGTGGTGGCGACGGGGGGAAAGCGTCGGATTAATTTGTAACGTAACTCTTTTTGATATAAGCAGATATGTGATGGGGGCGAAGGAGGTGGAAGTGATTTGGCACTGTCTTTGCTGCATAGGGTAATGAGGTGTTATACCTAATGGGTGGCATAGCCACTTTTTCTGTTCCAGTATGTTTTGGAAGGGACCGCTCCTGTTGGTCGCTCACTGGAATGGTAAAATCATGAGATTGGAAATTTTAACATAGGAGACAACGATATGGCGACAAAGGATCTGGCTTTTGGCAGTGATGCTCGCAAAGCACTTTTGGAAGGCGTAAGTAAACTGGCGGCGGCGGTCAAGAGCACATTAGGACCGTGTGGTAGAAATGTTGTACTGGACAAGAGCTGGGGCGGCCCTACCGTGACCAAAGATGGAGTTACGGTAGCTGAAGAGATTGAGCTTAAAGACAAGGCGGAGAATCTCGGCGCTAAACTGGTAAAGGAAGCGGCCAGTAAGACCTCTGATGTAGCCGGCGACGGCACGACGACGGCGACGGTGCTGGCGGAGGCGATTTTCAAGGAAGCGTTGCGTAATATAGCGGCCGGCGCCGACGCGATGGCGTTGAACCGCGGTATGAAGGCGGCGGTGGAAGCGGTCAGTAAGGAACTGGGCAAGATCAGTAAGCCTATCGATGTGACGAAAGAAGACGACATTATCAATATAGCCTCAATAAGCGCCAATAACGATCACAGGATCGGCAAGATTATGGCAGAGGCCTTTACCAAGGTAGGTAAGGACGGGGTGATCACGGTAGAAGAGAGCAGGACGCTGGAAACCTACGTCGATGTGGTAGAGGGTATGCAGTTCGACCGGGGTTATCTTTCGCCGAATTTCATTACCGACGCGGACAGCATGACGTGTGAGCTGGAGAAGCCGTGGATTCTGGTGTTCGAGGATAAGATTTCATCGGTCCAGAAGCTGGTTCCGTTACTGGAAAAGGTGGCCAAGAGCAAAAGGTCGTTGCTGATTATCGCGGAAGACATCGAGGGCGAGGCGTTGGCAACGCTGGTGGTCAATAAGTTGCGTGGGATATTGGACGTGTGTGCGGTTAAGGCGCCAGGCTACGGTGACCGGCGTAAAGCGATGCTGGAAGATATCGCCATCCTTACCGGCGCGAAAGCAGTCTTTAAGGACCTGGGCGTCGAACTGGATGGTATCACGACGGCGGACCTTGGGACAGCGAATAAAATTACTATCGATGGGAACAATACGGTCATTATTCAGGGCAGCGGCAAGAGCAGTAACGTTCAGGCGAGGATCAAGCAGATTCGTCGTGAGATCGAAAGCACTACCAGCGATTATGACCGTGAGAAGCTACAGGAGAGGCTGGCTAAGCTGGCGGGCGGGGTGGCGCAGATTAATGTGGGTGCTGCCAGCGAAATGGAAATGAAAGAGATCAAGTCGCGGGTGGAAGATGCACTGCACGCTACGAGAGCGGCAATCGAAGAAGGAGTTGTCGCGGGTGGCGGGGTGGCTTTGATCCGCTCTCGCGAGGCAGCGGTCAATCTGCGTTTGAAAGGTGATGAAAAAACCGGAGCCAAGATCGTTTACGAAGCGATGAAGATGCCTGCCTGGCAAATCGCTAGTAACGCCGGCGAAGAAGGCAACGTGGTGGTTAACAGGATTATCGAAGGTACGGGCGCGTTTGGTTTTAATGCCAGTAAACTCGTTTTCGAAGACCTCGTTAAGGCAGGGATCATTGATCCGACGAAGGTTGTTCGTACCGCCTTACATAACGCAGCCAGTGTGGCTGGATTGCTGCTGACGACCGATGCGGTTATTACGGATAAGCCCAAGGAAGAAGGAGAGGGAGGACGGGGCGGAGCACCTGATATGGGTGGCATGGGTGGCATGGGTGACATGATGTAGGAAGAAGGCACTAGGCACTAGGCACTAGGCACTAGGGAAGAGAAGAAGAAGAAGAAGAAGGCATGAGTATAAAGTCATATAAAGATTTGATTATTTGGCAAAAGTCGATGGATATAGTTCGGTTGATTTACCGCACAACCAAAGCCTTTCCGGACGACGAAAAATTTGGACTCGTCAGTCAACTTCGTCGTTCCGCAGTGTCAGTGCCGAGTAATATAGCTGAAGGTTACGGTAGAAATTCGACACTGGATTATGTTAGATTTCTACGAATGGCGATCGGTTCGCTCTACGAGATTCAAACTCAATTGGAGATAGCGATTGGAGAAAGTTACATCGCAGAGCAAGATCACAAAAATATCTTAATGTTAATTGTGGAGGTTGAAAAGATGTCGGCCTCGCTGGTTAAAAAGATAGATAAATAGTAGGAAGAAGGCACCAGGGAAGAGAAGAAAAAGAAGAAGAAGGCAGAAAAAATTTATTTTCGCGTAGCAGGCCCTGTTGAATGGAAATTGGGTTTTAAAAAACTACGAAAGTTGAAGTTAGTAGGCCAAGAAGTTCAGTTTATTCAGATGGATATCACACAAAAAAATTATTATTCAAGACTTGTCGTCGTATTGGTGGTGAGTTTTGGTTGTATGACCACGTACGGCGCAGGGCCGATATTAGAGATTGTCACCGAGACGTATCATGGTGGTGATTTCAAGCTGGTTTATGATCGGCAGGCGGCTGACATCTATGTGGATGAGAACGAATATAAAGTTGCCAAAATAGCGGCGAGGGATTTTGTGTATGATGTCGAACGTGTGACCGGTCAGAGGCCGCAATTGAAACATTCGATCGATAAGCTCTCGCAGCACGCGGTGTTGATTGGCACTATCGGTCAAAGCACCATCATTGACAAACTGGTCAAGGCTGGGAAAATTGATGTCCGTGATGTGGAGGGCCAATGGGAAACATTTATCCAAGCGGTCGTTTCCGGGCCACTGCCTGGTGTGGAAAAGGCATTGGTGATCGCCGGGAGCGATCGCCGTGGAACGGCCTACGGGGTATATGATTTGTCGGAGAAGATAGGTGTTTCGCCTTGGTACTGGTGGAGCGATGTTACCCCGGTGAAAAAAGAATCGCTTGTTATCCGTGACGGCACATATAAGCAGGGTCCGCCATCTGTTAAATATCGTGGTATATTCATTAACGATGAGATGTGGGGAATCCGTCCCTGGGCGTCAAAGACATTTGCTCCTGAAGAAGGGATGGGACTGGGTCCGACAACATATAAAAGGATATTCGAGTTATTGCTCCGGCTAAAAGCGAACTACATCTGGCCGGCGATGCACGGGGGTACGAGACCGTTTAATTTCTATCCGTTGAACAAGGTGGTGGCGGATGACTATGCGATTGTAATGGGGTCAAGTCACATCGAACCTATGCTGCGCAATAATATGGGTGGATCGGAGTGGGATACTGTCGGCTGCGGTCCGTGGAATTACTTCTCAAATCGTGACAATATTTATCAATACTGGAAAGACCGCGTCAGAACAAACGGGATGTATGAGAATGTTTACACTGTCGGCATGCGAGGGCAGGATGACCAGGCTATGGAGGGCGGCGATACTCTCTCGGAAAAGATCGGGATCCTGGAGAAGGTGTTCGCAGATCAGCGTACGATTTTGAGAGAAGAGGTGAATCCTGACATTACCAAGGTGCCGCAGGTTTTTGTTATGTACACAGAAGTACTGGGTTTTTACAACAAGGGTCTGGAGGTTCCTGATGACGTGATCATGTGCTGGCCGGAGGATGATTTCGGTTACATACGTCAGCTTCCCGCCCCCAAAGAGCAGATGCGTTCTGGCGGTTCGGGTGTGTATTATCACATTCAATGGCTCACCGGCGCGACAGCGGCGTATCCGTGGCTGAACACCACGCCTCCGGGGCTGATTTGGGAAGAGATGAGCAAGGCATACGCCTATAACGCCAGGAAGTTATGGGTGTTGAATGTCGGTGATATCAAGCCGGGCGAGATCGGTATGGAATTTTTCCTGCGTCTGGGATGGGATGTCAAGCAGTGGAATTACAACAATATACGAAGTTTTTTGGTTAGTTTTGCACAAAGGTATTTCGGAAGTTCATACGCCGAGCAGATAGCCGAGATTATGGAAAAGTATTACCAATTGGGTTATGCCCGGCGTCCGGAACACCTGGTGCAGTATTCGCACAATAAGCCACTGCAAATATCATGGTTCAGCACGGTAAACTATAATGATGAGGCCGAGCGGCGGATCGAGGAATATGACAGGATCGCCCGACAGGCAGGAACAATTTATCAGCAATTGCCAACAGAGTTAAAGGATGCTTTTTTTCAACTGGTTCTTTATCCTGTCAAGTGCTGCAGTTTGATGAACCAGAAAATCATCTACGCGGATAAGAACGCTAAATACGCTGAGCAGGGACGTGCCAGTGCTGTTCTTTACGCTCAAAAGGCTCGCCAAGCCGCAGAAGAGATCGACGCCCTGACGGACCGTTACAATCGTGGTTTGGTTTTGGCCGGTGATAAGTGGGAACATTTCATGTCTCTGCCCGGCCCCTGGGGGGCGCAAGGGCATCAGTTCGAGATGCCTCCTCTGAGTGATTTTAACGGTGAAGGGGCTGCTCGTATGGGCGTTTCCCTGGAAGGCGGTCACGAGAATGAGTTGGCAGACTTTAGTGTTTATACGAAGAACCAGCGATTTATCGATTTGTTTAATAAAGGCAAAGGCGAGATCGAATGGAAGGCTGTGGTTTCACATCCGTGGCTGCTGCTGAGTGAAAGCTCGGGTCAATTTGACGAGGAAAAGCGGATATGGGCGACCATCGACTGGAATAGCGTACCGAAGGGTCAAGCCATAAGCGGGAAGATCAGCTTTTCGGCGAAGAATGACTTAAAGGATGTTGCGATAAAGGTGTTTAACCCTGCCAAGCCCGCATCGGAAGAGGTTAAAGGTTTTGTTGAAAGTCATGGTTATATCTGCATGGAGGCGGAGCATTACACCAGCAAAGTAGATCGCGACGGCGCCGGTTGGGAGATTGTTCAAGGGCTGGGCAGATCCGGCGATTCGGTAGCAGTCTATCCCACAACGACAGCCAGCCGAACCACCGTCGAGGATATCATGTCTGAGTCGCCCGTTCTTGAATATGACGTGTATGTATTCCATCCGGGGACTGTATCGCTGACGGTCTATTGTATTCCGACATCGCCTATTACCTGCGAACATGGTCGTCGTTTGGCTGTGAGTATCGATGATAAGGCGCCGGAAATTGTGAGTTACCGTCATGGTGACAGTAGTGTTTTTTCAAACGTTATGTATCTTTATTCTCAATGTGAAATCAAAGCGCCTGGTTCTCATAGGTTGGAAATTCGGATGGTGGACCCCGGTATGGTGATCGACAGGATTGTCATGTACACTGATCCGGCCAGGGATTCGTACTTAGGGCCGCCTGAGTCGTTCTGCCCAAGCAAAATATAGAAGAATAAGGCACGAGGCCCTGCTGAATGGAAATTGAATAAAAAAACTATGTAAGTTAAGTTAAGTGGTGTAAGAAGAACATAAAACTTTAAGAAGGAGTTTAGCTGATGAAGATCAATCCATTGGATGACAGAGTGTTAGTGAAACAAAGTGAGGCCGAGGAAAAGACTACAGGTGGGATCGTACTGCCTGACAGTGCCCAGGAGAAGCCGCAGCGTGGTAAGGTTATATCGTGCGGGCCGGGTAAGCTGCTCGATAGCGGCGAGCGTGCGGCGGTGAGCGTTAAGAAGGGCGATGAGGTTTTCTATGGCAAGTATTCCGGCAGTGAAGTGGAAATCGATAAGGAGAAATATGTTATCCTGCGTGAGAATGAGATTTTAGCGGTTCTGGAGAAGTAACAATATAGAGAATTACATTTAACCTAACAGATAATTGGAGTTAACGATAATGGCCAAGCAAATGATGTTCGATGAAAAGGCACGTAGTGAGCTTCGCGATGGCTTATCACAGTTGGCGGCAGCGGTGAAGGTTACGATGGGTCCGACCGGTCGCAATGTAGTGCTGCAGAAGAGTTGGGGGTCACCACGTGTTACCAAAGACGGTGTAACCGTATCCAAAGAAATAGAACTGCCCGAGCCGTTCAAGAATATGGGCGCCAAGATGGTCAACCAGGTTGCCAGTAAGACATCCGACGTTGTGGGTGACGGTACGACCACGGCGACGGTGCTGGCGGAGAGTATCTACTGCGAAGGACTTAAGTATATCGCGGCGGGTGTCAATCCGGTAGCGTTGCAGCGTGGTATCAATATGGCGGTTGAGGTCGCGGTCGAGTCTATCGCTAAACAGAGCCAAAAGGTCAAGGACAATACCGATATCGCCAAGGTAGCCACAATTTCGGCCAATAACGATGCGAAAATCGGTAAGCTGCTCGCCGAGGCGATGGAGAAAGTCGGTCGTGAAGGCGTTATTACGGTTGAAGAGGGTAAAGGACTGGAAACGGAACTGGAAGTTGTCGAAGGTATGCAGTTCGATAAGGGTTATCTTTCGCCATACTTTATCACTAAGCCGGACAGCATGGAGACGGTCCTCGAGAATTGCCTGATTTTGATCCATGAGAAGAAGATCGGCAACCTGCGTGAGTTGGTTCCCCTGCTGGAGAAGATCGCCGGTGCGGCAAAACCGCTACTGATAATTGCGGAAGACGTCGAAGGTGAGGCGTTGGCTGCGTTGGTGATAAATAAGCTTCGCGGCGTACTGAAGGTTTGCGCGGTTAAGGCGCCAGGTTTCGGCGACCGGCGAAAGGCTCTTCTGGGCGATATCGCGGTGCTGACCGGCGGCCAACTGATTACGGAAGATCTCGGTGTCAAACTTGAGAACCTGGAGATGTCACAACTGGGAGAGGCCCGTCGAGTAACGATCAGCAAAGATGATACGACCATCGTAGAAGGCGGCGGCAAGAAAAAAGATATCAGCGGTCGTATGGCCCAGATCAAGAGCCAAATCGAAGCTACCACCAGCGACTATGATCGTGAGAAGCTGCAGGAAAGGCTGGCTAAGCTGGCCGGCGGCGTAGCGGTGGTTCGTGCCGGCGCGGCGACGGAGACGGAAATGAAAGAGCGTAAGGACCTGCTGGAAGACGCTCTTCATGCAACCAAAGCGGCGGCCGAAGAAGGGATAGTAGCCGGTGGCGGCGTAGTGTTGCTGCGGGCAATCAACGCGGTGCGTCAAGAGCAGAAAAAAGTGGAGGGCGATGAAAAGATCGGTTTTGATATTCTGGCCAAGGCGCTGACGTATCCGACCCGTCAGATCGTCGAAAACAGCGGCGCTGACGGAGCAACAGTAGTCGCTAAGCTTATGGAGCAAAAAGGCTCGGCCGGCTATGATGCCGCCAAGGGCGAGTATGTCGATATGTTCGAGGCCGGTATTATCGATCCGGCCAAGGTGTCGCGATGTGCTTTGCAAAATGCGGCGAGCGTGGCAGGTCTAATGCTGACGACGAATCTGCTGGTTACGGATTTGAAGGACGATGAAGATGCTGTGCCCGAGGCAGTGAGCTAAAAGAATAAGACCCGTGAGTGCTATGGCGACAAGCAAGAGAGATTATTACGAAGTGCTGGGCGTAGGCCGCGACAGCAGCGTCGATGATATTAAGCGCGCTTATCGGCGTATGGCACTGAAATATCATCCCGATAAGAATCCCAACAACAAAGAATCTGAACAGAAGTTCAAAGAATGTGCCGAAGCGTACGAGGTTCTGGGCGATTCGGACAAACGGCAACGTTATGATCGATTCGGCCATGAGGGACTTCACGGCGTCGGTATGCACGATTTTTCTCATATGGGGTTCGATGATATTTTCAGTATGTTCGGCGATATTTTCGGCGGTGCGCGGCGCAGCGGCCGAAGCGGCCGAGGCGCCGCTCGTGGATCGCCAATTGAAATGCAGGTGGAGCTGACGTTTCAGGAAGTTCTCACGGGCGTAGAAAAGAAGATTGAGTTCGAACGGCAGGATCACTGCGAACATTGCGGCGGTAGTGGATCTGAGCCGGGTCATGCACCTGATGTTTGTAGTCAATGCGGCGGCCAGGGGCAGGTTGCTCAATCGGGTATGGGTGGGTTGTTTCGTATGGTGACTACGTGTCCCGCCTGTCATGGGCAGGGCAGCGTGGTGACTCATCCCTGTAAGGAATGCCGTGGCAGCGGACTGACGGTAAAGAGACGTACTTTGTCGATCAAGATTCCCGCAGGCGTTTGCGACGGGCAGGCGGTACGTGTCCACGGAGAAGGTGAACCCGGCCGAAACCACGGTCCTCGCGGCGATCTGTATTGCTATGTAAGAATCAAGTCCCATCCGTTTTTGTTGCGTAATGACGATGATCTGGTGGTGCGTGTACCTATTAGTTTTACCCAGGCGGCTCTTGGCGCCTCTGTCGAAGTGCCTTCGCTGAACGGCCGACGGAGCATTGCCGTTCCGCCCGGAACTCAGCACGGTACGGTGCTGCAAGTTAAAGGGCAGGGGCTGCCCAGCTTGCGAAGTGGACGTCGTGGTTCACTGCTGGTGCAGATACTGGTGGAGATACCGAAGAAGCTGAATAAACAGCAGGAAAAGCTGCTGCGTGAATTTGCGCAAACCGAGGATAAGACCGTATTGCCCGAAAGTAAGGGTTTTCTGGAAAAACTCAAGAAATATTTCGCCAGTGAAAACTAGATGGGTGGATGAGTAAATGAATGGATGGGTAGATGAGTAAGAAGAGCAAGAAGAAAGAGAAATTCACTGGGGAACCCGCAGCTACAGATATCTCCGGTGAGCATGGTTTTGCTGAGGATGAACATGGTTCTGCCGAGGCGGTTGAACGACCTTGCGAGCCGACCGATGGTAAGCGGGCTGAGCAAACTGCCGAGGCGGCGTCCGACAAGACGGTGCCCGATATAGAAGCAGAATTGGAAGAATTGAAGCAACGCCTGCAGCGGCTGGGCGCTGATTATCAGAATTATCAAAAACGTGCTCAAAAACAAACCGAACAAGCGACGCAGTACGCGTGTGAAAACATAGTTAAATCCCTCCTGCCGGTTCTTGACAATTTCGAGCGTGCTCTGGAAAAAGGCGGTAAGGAACAGAACGCCGAGGCCCTTCTGCAAGGCGTACAGATTGTTTATGACCACTTGTCCGGTGTTTTGGAAAGTGGGGGTTTGCGTCGTATCGAGGTGAAACCTGGATGTCCGTTCAATCCTGCGATTCATGAAGCGATGCTGCATGAGCCTAGTGAAGAGTTCGATGAAAATGCAGTTTTAAGAGAACTGGCTTGCGGCTATGTAATGAACGGCCGTACCCTGCAGCCGGCTAAAGTGTCCGTGGTCAGAACACCGCCGGCAGTTGACCTTGAGAACGATAAGCAGGACCAGGACATAAATATCGCCAGTGAATAGGCACCATGTCTGCCCATCGGATTGGTTATTCCTGTTCGATTTCGGTGATATCAAACTGCCCTATGATGTGGATCAGGGCGAAGAAATCTTCGGGATTGCCGTTGCCGACGGCCTCGGTAATGTGGCCTGCTGCGTAGCCGTTGGGGGCGCGGGTGGCGTCGAGACCGATCCATTTGCCGCCGATGTATGCCTGGTTCCATGCGTGGCCGCCAAAGATATTTTTTCGTCCGGTGAATTTCGAGCAGTAAACGTCTCCCATTGCTACGCGTGCAGGGATGCCGACGGCGCGGCACAGTGCGGCGGTCAGGACGGCGTGTTCAGTACAGTCACCCTGGCGACTGGCGGCCACCTCTGCCGCTGAAGCGTAACCCACGGACAGGTTCTTTTCATCGATATAGTCATGTACGAATGATTCGATTTTTTTGGCGGCCTGGGCGGCGTCTTTGGTATCGCCTACCGCGCGGCGAGCCAGGGCGATTATTGTTTTGTCGTCGCTTTGCAGGAATCGGGTTGGTTCGAGCGATTCCAAGGCGATCTTGTCTTTGCCCTTATAAGGGAACGCTGCGCCACTGGGTGGTTGAACGGGTTTTACGGTAACCAATAAGCCGCCTTTACCGTCCGGTCGAGCGGTTTGGTTTTCATCGGTGTATATTTTCAGTTGTTCCTGTCCCTTAGGGGTGAGGTGGTAAGTGATCGATTTGGCTGCCTCGAAGTTTTCCAGCGGAACAGGGCTTGGTATGCACATCCGTTCGATAAAATCGGCCACATCGTTTTCGCTTATGGCGAACTGCCGGTTGCAGGCGATAAGCTCTATGTTCATACCCATAATGGGAATATCCGCTTTTTGGACGTTGAATTCGTGGTCGGTGTAGGTGATGCTGACGACGTTGCCGGTGGGCATCTTTACGATGTTGGTTACCTCGGTAAGCGGCACCACGCGGCCGAGCAGGTCCACGTTTTTGGTGGCGCCGATACGGAACTCGGTCTCAATAGCAGTCATCAAAGCGGCAGAAAATACCTTGACGGTGAAATTGTCGCCTTCCTTTAGGTTTTTGCATATAAGCTGCAGTCTGGCGCCTTGGGCCATCAGTGCTCCTTCAGACCAGTCGATAGTCTGTTTTTGCGTCATGGTTCCAACCGTAGATTCTACGTCAAGTTTGCCCAGGCTGTTGAGTGTACCTTTGGACTGCATTACCATGCCGCTGAACTGCTGAGTGGTTTCGAATCCGAGCGGCTTGCCATCGGGGGTTTCGATGCTGGTTTCTGAGATTGTGATGGGAATAGACGTGCCCCCGCGGATGATTGCCAGGGTCATTGTTTCAGTGGTGGTTACCCGAGCGGCCTCGACGGTGCGGGTGGAAATGCTGTGCCCGATCTTGTGCCCGTCCATGAAGACGGCCAAATACTCGACTTTGTTTTCGGTTTGACCTGGTGTCTGACCCCGTGCAACAGTAACGCCTGCAGCAACAAAAACCATACAAAATACGACACTGTAGCATAAATACCGGGATATTTTAATGAAATCTTAATAACTTGGCCG